>DLSX01000220.1:14412-32383 GCA_002500765.1 Neorhizobium sp. UBA7851 | reverse complement strand
GCGCCGCCGCGGCCATCGGTGATGCGATAGGTGCCGGCGCTGTGCCAGGCCATGCGGATGAACAGCCCGCCATAATGGCCGAAATCGGCCGGCCACCATTCCTGGCTGTCGGTCATCAGCGCATGGAGATCGCGCTTGAGGGCTTCGAGATCAAGCGTCTTGAACTCCTCGGCATAATCGAAGGACTTGCCCATAGGGTCGGACAGGGACGAATGCGCATGCAGGACCTGCACATTCAGCTGGTTCGGCCACCAATCGCTATTGGATCGTCCGCGCGGCGTGTTGCCGTGAGCGACAGGACACTTACCGCTATTTTCGCTAGACTTGGCATCCATGACTATCTCCTTCCAGTCGTTGTTATGTCGTGGCGGAAGCCTGGACTGGACTTGGTTGTCCGAGCGCTTCCATGATCGTGTTTGCATGAGGTTAAGTTGGCGCAGATCCTCGCATGGGCAAATCAAATAACTGGATTTTTCGATAATTTTAAGTTGGATTTACAGATTGAATTGATAAGAAAAGGATATCGATGACGGGACTGTCCATATCAGCGGAATGCCGGCTGCCCCCGTTGTACGCTTTTGAACTTCCTGAAATTAGGTGATATGCTCCGATGTAAGATTTTCGTGGCTGGAACGACCGCCACGTCGGATCCGAAAGCTGCGATTTCACCCCGAGCCACGGATCCAATGGCCCCTCGACCGCGCTCTCATATTACTGCTTCGCCCCCCCGACCGGCAAAACGCTGGCCGCTGACATTGTTCATTCTCGCCGTCATTGCAGTGGTTGCCGCCACGGTTCTATTGGCGAACGGACAGCGAAATTTCAAGGCATTCACACGATTTCTCGGCATTCCGCTGCCCGAAACTGCCACCGTCATCGCTCCGGTACAGCCCGGTCGAGAACAACCTCGACTTTCCAAGCCCGTTCATCGGTGGCCATGGCCCGGCTTCGCGACAGAACCCGACCGTATAGAACCCATGTCCACACCGGCAGACATGTGCAGCAGGCAGGCGGCAGGCGCGCGGGAAATACCTGCCTTCGCGGAAGCGGAGCAACGCGGTTGGGAATGTTCAATACTGCAGGACGGATTTGGAGTGAACGGAGCGGCCTCCCTGTTTCTGCAGGCGCGCGGCAGAATTCATGAACCCGCGGACAATGTTCGTATGAAGTTCAATCTCGCTGGCGGTGCGCTCGACGGTGATCTTGCGACACATGCCCTCGCCTTCCTTCGTTCGGCCGCTTCTATGCCGCGCGATCCGGCTTTGTTCGAGGCTCTGGCCAAGATGCTCACAACCCAGGCGGAATTCTATTATTTCGCGGGATATCAAAGCCTGACGTTTCGGCAGGAGATCGGCAGTCCGGGACGATACAACCTTATAGGCGCAGACAGGACATCCAGGCTGCTGGCGGATCAGCCAAAAATCTGGCCTGCCGAGCGACAGGGCGACACGTCTGCACGGGACGCAAGGACCGGAAGGCTCCCGCCTCTCTTAACCCTGCCTGCAGGAAGTGATTGAAGATCGACCGATTTGCAAATATCGGCAACATGTTAACCCTCCTTTAGCGGAGGGTTCCCATTGTCGGTGGGATGTTCCTGTCCACGATTGGCGGCATCAATGCGTAAACTCATCGGCTGGATGAAGGGTCGCCCAACGGGCCAGATCTCTCCGCCTGCCAGACGCCGGATAGATCTGGGTGACGAACCCGCAAGCTACCCGATCTATGCGATCGGTGATGTGCATGGCTGCCTGAACGAACTCCAGCAAGCGGAAGCACGGATAGCCGAGGATATCGCCAGGACGGGACGCCCCGGGTTGATCGTCTTGCTCGGAGACTATGTCGACCGCGGCCCAAGCTCCTATCAGGTGATCGAGCATCTGCACAGGCCGAGCGAGCTTGGTCTGCGCAGGCTCGCGCTTTGCGGCAACCATGACGACATTTTCAGCAAGTTCATCGATGAGCCGGAGCTTTATGGTGACTGGCTCAGGCTCGGAGGCGAGCAGACGCTTATCTCTTACGGCGTGGACATCCAGCATCTCAGCACCAGGGGCAAGAAGCGACCGACCGACCTCAGGCAAGTGCTCGCGGAGGCAGTTCCTGCAAGCCACAAACAATTCCTGGCCAACCTGCCGATCTGCCTGAAGATCGGCAACATCGTCTTCGTCCATGCCGGCCTGCGCCCCCGGGTGGCGCTGGACAAACAGAGCGATGAAGACCTGATATGGATCCGCGAGCCGTTTTTAAGCCAGGGCCCCGGTCAACCGTTGCTGGTCGTCCATGGACACACGCCGCAACCGACGCCGGATGTCAGCTTGGGGCGGATCGGGATCGATACGGGCGCCTATTACACCGGAAAGCTGACCGTGCTTAAGATCGACGGCAGCCAGAAGGCCTTCGTCTGAGGGTAAGCGCCCTATCCTATTTGCGTAACTTCAACCGATACCAGACTTCGATAAATGGCCTTGCGAGAGGACCGAACAGGCCAAGCGCCGCAATCGACGCCGTGAAATAGACATGGGCGCTGCGGCGATCGATGCCGACGACGATCTTTTCGGCGATTTCCTTGGCCGGTCGCGGCTTGATGCTTCCCATCAGTAACTCGGCCTCTTTCGGCCGGCTCTTAAGCTCACGGGAAAGCTGAGGCGTGTCGGTGTCGGGCGGGAAGCAGATACCGACGGACACGCCCTTGCCCATTGCTTCAAGTCTCAGGGCATCGGCAAAACCGACAAGTGCAGCTTTCGAGCCGCAATAGGCGGCATAGGCGGGAATACCGATAAAGGCTGCGGCAGAGGAGACGATCATGATGCGTCCCTGCCCGCGCTGTCTCATGCTCGCATAGACGGGCCGCACGACATTTGCCACGCCGGCGAAATTGGTCTGCCATTGCGCGTCGAACAGATCAGGCGCCTGTTCATGGAACCAGCCGGGCTCGACGATGCCTGCCGAGGCGACGAGAATATCGCATGGTCCGTGGGCTGCCTCGCAGGCTTGGACTGCGGCCGAGATCCCGGCATGAACAGCGGCATCGGCTGCGGCGACGAAAACCTCCGCCTTTCCACCGGATGCCTGCTCGATCTCCCTGCGGGCGGCGTCCAGGCGATCGACGTTGCGGGCAATCAGCGAAACCGAGACGCCGCGCCGCGCGTAAATCTTCGCGACTTCGAGGCCTATGCCGCTCGATCCTCCGGTTACGACGACATGCATGGCCGCGCTCCCGAAATCAGTTGTTGGGGGTCTGGAGCAGCGGCGAGAGCTGCATCATCTTTTCCATGTCGAGCGATGCCAGGCCGAACTTGCGTTCCTCCAGGCTTTTCAGGCGGCGCGCAGTTGCCTCGACGGCGTGGCGGATCTGCTCTTCCGTATGATTGCAGGTGATGAAGAAACGCAGCCGTGCCTGTCCTTCCGGTACGGCCGGATGGATGATCGGCAGCGCGTTGACGCCCTCTTCCAGAAGCTCGTTCGACAGCTGCACGGCGCGAAGCGAGTCGCCCACGAGAACGGGGACCACGGAAAAACCGACGCTGAGGCCGGTGTCGAGACCCGCCTTCTTTGCCTCGTCCAGAAACAATGCGCCGTTGCGGTGCAGTTTTTCCGTCCGCTCCGGCTCGCTGCGCAGGATGTCGAGGCCGGCCTTTGCTGCCGACGCCAGGACCGGGGCCAGCCCGACGCTGTAAACGAAGCCGCCTGCCTCGGCCTTGAGGATATCGGCGAGCGCCTGCGAACCGGCAATATAACCGCCGCAGCTGGATGTCGTCTTGGATAGCGTTCCCATCCAGATGTCGACTTCTTGCGGATCGACGTCAAAATGTTCGAACGTGCCCCTGCCCGTCTTGCCGAGAACGCCGAGCGCATGGGCCTCGTCGACCATCAGCCAGAAACCGTAGCGGCTGCGCAATTCCAGAAGTTTCGGCAGGTCGGCGATATCGCCGTCCATCGAATAGACACCCTCGACGATGACGAGAACACGACGGAACTCAGAAGACAGCGTCTTCAGCACGGTTTCGAGATTGTCGACGTCATTGTGGCGGAACAATCGGCGCGTGGCGCCCGACTGCTTGATGCCGGCCAACGCGCTGTTGTGGATGAACTCGTCATGCACGACGAGATCCTGTGGGCCGACAAGACAGCTGATCGCGGCGACATTGGTCAGGTAACCGCTGACGAAGCAGACCGCCGCCTCGACGCCGTATACCTCGGCAAGCGTTGCCTCCAGTTCGGTATGGACGGGGCGCTCACCGGCAACCAAACGGCTGGCGGAGGCGGAAATGCCGTAACGGTCGATCGCTTCCTTGGCGCTGCTCGTGACCGATGGATCGGTATTGGTGCCGAGATAATCGTAGGAAGCAAAGTTTGCGAAGTTCCGGCCACCCATGACAGTCGTCGCACCGGCCGCGATATCGTGCGAACGATAAAAGGGGTTGTCGACGCCGATCAGTTCTCCGACCTTCCGCTGCGTCAACACGCGCTGATATTCTGGAAGCTGGTCGAATTTCGGGCTCTGGCGAAGCGGAGCCTGCGGCTGGCGGTTCAGGCGAGCTTCCCGGTTGCGGCCGGAGATTTCACTCGTCTGTCGCATTTTTTCCAGAAAACCGAGTTTGGCGCCTCCGGTGGGAGGCGCGCTGGTTTCCGGCTTGTCTCTGTTTGTCACTGAGCGGCTGCTTTCTGGCTTTGGGTCGAGTGGCTCTTGACCAGACGATCGAGCACCTCGTCCTGCGGAGCCTCCTCCTCTCCGCCACTGCGTTTCGAAACCCTTTCGCGCAGGCGCGTGACCACGTCACTCACCGTCGTGTCCTCGCCCACACCACTCAAAGGAATATCAAATCCGGTCTTCTGCTGGAAGCTCATGCCGAGTTCCATCGCCATCAGGCTGTCGAGACCGACATCCTTGAGCACCTTTTCCGGCGTGATGCTGTCTTCGGTGACGCGAAGGATAGCAGCAATTTCAGCGGCCACGATCTTGTGCAGGATCGCCTGGGCTTCGTCGGCGGACTTGCCCTGGATCAGCGCTTCGAGATCGATCTGGTCGCCGTCGGCCGACGACTGCGCATTGCCGGCGGCCCGCATCGCAGTCTCGAACAATGATACGGTCGAGATCGGCAGCATGCGAACGGCATTCCAGTCGACTTCGGCGATCATCACCGCGGCACCATCGATGCTGCCGGTATCGCTCGCGAGATAGTTTTCGACCTGTTCCAGCGCATCACGCGCCTTCATTGCCGTCTTGCCGATCCGCTTCGACAGGATCTCGTTGACCTCGGCATTGCGGGCAAGGAAGCCGGTATCGGCGATCGCACCGAAACCGACGGCCAGAGCCGGACGGCCGGCAGCGCGGCGCATGCGGGCAAGACCTTCGAGATAACCATTGGCGATGACATAGTTCGCCTGACCGGGATTGCCGAGCATCGTCGTGGCGGACGAGAAGAGCAGGAACAGTTCCAGCACATCGTCACGAGTCAACTTGTCCAAGAGTTCGGCACCGCGGACCTTGACGTCCACGACCGGACGGTTGCGGTCGTCGGTGAGGTTCGACAGCAGAGCATCGTCCAGCACCATGGCGGCGTGGATGATGCCCTTGAGCGGTGCCGTGGCGCGCAGCTCGGTCAGAAGAGCCGACAGCGCCTGTTCATTGGTTATGTCGCAGGCATGCAGCGTTGCGACGACGCCCTGGCCTGTCCATTTTTCCAGCGCCTTGATCGTCACCTCGTCGGCAACACCGCGGCGGGAGCAGAGCGCAATCCGGCGGGCACCCTTGGCGACGAGCCAGTCTGCCGCGACGAGGCCGAAACCACCGATGCCGCCGGCGACGAGGAATGTTCCCTCATCGCTGAAACGCACGCTACGCTCGCTGGCGATCACCACCCTGTCCCTGCCACGAACCGGCGGACGGATGACGATCTTGCCGATCTGACCGGCATTCTGCATCAAACGGAAGGCGCTGCCGATCTCGTCGTAACCGAAGGCGCGATAAGGCAGCGGCACGAGTTCGCCGCTCTGGAAAAGCTCGCCGATCTCGGCGAAGATCCGCTTGGTGACCTTCGGCAGGTTGACCAGCAACTGATCGGCGTCGATGCCGAAATAGCTGATATTGCGGCGGAACGGGCGCAGGCCGATCTTGCGGTCGGAGTAATAATCGCGCTTGCCGAGTTCGAGGAAACGGCCGAAGGGCTTTACCAGTTCGAGGCTTCGTTCCATCGCTTCGGAGAAGAGCGAGTTCAGAACGAGATCGACGCCCTCGCCATTCGTGACTGCGCGAACACGCGAGACGAAATCGAGCGAGCGGCTGTCGAAGATATGATCGGCGCCGAGCGCTTCGAGGAAGCGGCGCTTTTCAACCGTGCCTGCCGTCGCAATGACCTTGGCGCCCTTCAGCTTTGCAATCTGCAGCGCAGCCAGGCCGACGCCACCTGCGGCACCATGAATGAGGATCGTCTCGCCCGGCTCGATATGGCCGAGCTGAACCATGGCGTAATAGGCCGTCAGGAAGGCAACCGGAACCGTTGCGGCTGCGGCGAAATCCAGCCGATCGGGGAATTTCGTCACGCCATCGCGGCGGACGCGAACATGGGTTGAGAAGGCTGCCGGGCCGATGCCCATGACCCGATCACCGGGAACCAGATCGGTGACAGCCGAGCCGACACGCTCGATGCGGCCAGCCATTTCCATGCCGATCGTTGCGCCTGCGAAACCGTCTTCCAGCGCCTCTTCGGGCAGAAGGCCCATCGACCACATGACGTCACGGAAATTGAGGCCGGCGGCCTCGACCGCGATGATAACCTCGTCATCACCGGGTTCCTGAAGCGCGCAGCTTTGCCAGACGATGCTGTCGACGCGGCCGCTGGTCAGCTGGTGGATCGTCGCTGCGGCAAAATCGGATGTGGTTGCATCGCGATCTGCCGAAGGGCCGGACGCTGCACGAATTTCGACAAGGCCATGTTCGCCGGCCAGCCATTCACGATTGGTGCCTTCGACCGTCGCGATACGGTCAACCAGAGCAATCGCGTCTTTGCCTTCGGCATCGATCATATGGATGTCGATCGCGTCATATTCGTTCTGCAGAACGCGGGCGAATGTCCACAGACCGCCATTGGCCGCATCGCTGTTGCGGCCGGCCAGCGGAGAACCGCCCTGAGCCAGGATGATGAGGCGTGGCCTGCCTGCGGAGCTGTCGGCCTGACGGGTCATGCCTTCGGCAAGCGCCTTGAAGCGCGACAGCCTTGCAATCTCGAGCGCCGAGACGGCCTGAGCAACACCACGATCGGCGAGATAGGCTATGCAGATCCGGGACTGGAGACCTTCCGGCACCAGTTCCAGCGCACGTTCGGCCTCTGACGCCTGCACGATCGCAGCATCGGTAAAGGAAGAAGCAAGCATCTGTTCGGATGCCTGTTCGGCAACGATGATAAGCCTGCCCCTGCCAGTTTCGGCAGCCACAGTGACGGATTTTGCACGCGATCGGGCGATGGCGACGACGAGCGCGCCCTCTTCCACCTGCAGGTCCTCGACCGAAACGGTATCGAAACCGAGATCGGACAGAAGCGTCTCCGCCTGCGTCGAGGTGGCGAGCTGGCCGACCGGGAATTCAGCAGACTGGCTTGATGCGAACCATCCGTCAGACAATCCGAAGGCGAAGTCGTTGAATGCCGAGGGCGCGCGATCGGTAAAGGTAATCGTTGCACCGTTTGCGGCGGCCGAATGCAACGCCTGACGCACATCCTCGTCGCCAGAAAGCATCGACTGGCTGGTCAGGCCACTGGCAACAATCAGGTCAACATGTTTGAGGCCGGCAAGAGCCCTGGGTTCGACAACGGAAACATGCACATCCTGCTCGAACGCCAGTTCCAGCATGCGTCGCGCGTTTTCCTTTGGCTCGGCAATCACCAGCGTCGCACCGATCGACGCCGCGAGACCGGCAAGTCGGGTGCTGACGGATTGGCTGGTTGTGCCGAGTTCGACGATGAAGCGGATTTTTCCGAGGTTTTCGCGGCAGAAACGCTCCGTCAGGTCGAAGCCGCTTTCGGCGCGGCGAAGGCCTAGCGGCGAATGGACCAGAACGTGGTCCAGCGTCGCTTCACTGATATTGCCCGGGTTTTCGCCTGCTGCCTCGACGGGCTTCCCGGCAAGCGACAGGTGTTCCAGCGCATCCCGGTAAACGTCGTTGACCAGCACCGCTTCAGCGATACGCGAGGAGTCCTCCCGGTAAATTTCCTGGATCAGTTCATCCACGCTCGGGAAAGAGAACTCCCGCGGCATCGTCCAACCGCTATCGGATGCAACGGCAATGCCGGCATCTTCAAGCGTGAGCAGGCAGGATGTCAGGAAGGCGCGGAAATCCTTCTCTCCCGGCAGTCCGGCCGAAGTCAGGTTTCCTTCGTCATCGGCAAGCGACAATGCGATCTCATGACAGGCGCGATAGACGGCTGCATCGATCATCAGTGATGCATTGTCCTTGGCATCCACCGAAGGAAACTCGATCAACGCAGGCAGCTTGACGCCATTGTCGCTCGACCCTGCCAGAAGCAGGCTCGGAACGGCGTCGAAATGGAAGGAAGCGGTATCCAGCGTATGGTGTCGGCGCAGCGACGTGCGGCGGAAACGGCAGTCGGAAAGGACTGCGATCTGGCCGCCGTCGGCATCGAACAGGCGGAAATTGACCTTGATCGAGAAACTGCTGAAGCGTTCGATCTCTATCCGTGCTTTCGCGATCGCGCGGCCCCTGCCCGCGACGCGGATGGAACCGAAACGGACCGGGATATAGGGCGAGCCGGCCTCTGTTCCCGAAAGCCGGTCGAACATCGCGACCAGCCCATGGAAGGCGGCATCGACGGAAAAGGGATTGAGGTTATAGCCGATATAGGGGTGGGCTGGAGATGCCGCCTCTTTCAACTCGACTTCGACGACGTTCTCGCCATAGGGTACGGCCTTCGACAGAAGCTGGAAGCGCGGACCGTATTGCAGGCCGAAACGCTCCGCCGTCTCGTAGACTTCGGCAGACAAGAGGCTGGCACCGCCTTCGGCCTGCGCGCTGGCTTTGAACCGGTGGCTCTCTTCATCCACCGGACGCCGACAACGGCCGACGGCGTGAACGGTCCAGTCGTCACTGCTCAGCCGCTCGCGCGAACGGATTTCGATATTGCCGGTCTCCGGGGAGATGAGCGTCGAAAGCTCCAGCATCCGGTCAGGGCGCAGTTCAAGCGGCCGAACGATCTCCATGTTGGAAATCTCGACTTCGTCAGTGGCGAAATGCGCCTGGGCAGCCGTGACCGCAATTTCCAGGAAACCCGCTCCAGGCAGGATGGCGCGGCCATCGACCACATGTTCCGCCAGGTCGGGGAAAAGCAGCGCGTCGACATGGTTCTTCCAGTGAGCACCGTTCGGATCGTTTCGCCAGCCGAGCAGCGTGTAGCTGTTCTTGAAGTCACGGCCGAAGATATCGATCTCGTCGGTGGTGGCCGGCACTTTCAGCGAGTTCGGCTCGAACGGCAAGGGCGGCAGATCCACCACCGGATTGCGCGTTCCGGAATGTCTGGATTGTGCCGGTATCGCGCCGTGGGCAATCGCACGCGCAAACGAGCGGGCGACTGGGTCACGGCCTTCGACCAGCGTTTCGCGCTGAAGCGAACCGATCACGGTCGCGGGCTGCGCCTTGCTCTTGGCGATTTCCGAGACGTAGTTCGACAAGATGGTACGCGGTGAAATCTCGATGAACAGATTGCAGCCCAGATCGAGTGCCGCTTCGGTGGCCGAGCGGAATAGCACCGGCTCACGCACATTGTGCCACCAGTATTCGGCATCGAGACCACGTCCGTCGTAAATCCCGCCGGTGACGGTAGAGATGAAGGTACAGGCCGCAGCCTGCGGCTCGATTGCCGGCAGTTCTGCGAGGAACCCGTCGCGGGCGCTGTCGATGATCGGGTGGTGGAACGGGTAGTTGATGTCGAGGATGTGGACGACCGTCTGCGATTTGCGGGCGGCATCGCGGAAAGCCTGGATTTCTGCGACCGGCCCGGAAATCGTCACGGAATTCGGCGCGTTTACCGCCGCAACGTGGATATCATCCAGCCCATGCGCCTTTGCAAAGGCCACGGCTACCTCTTCGCCCATCACGGCGGCGGCCATCTTGCCCTGCCCTGCGAACAGGTGCTGCGAATGCGAGCGCTTGGCGACGATCGCAACGGCTTCTGCAGCCGTCAGCGCCTTCGAGGCATAGGCGGCGGCGATCTCGCCGACCGAATGACCGAAAACGACATCGGGCCTGATACCGTAGGCGCTCAGGCTATCCGAGAGCGATGCCTGAACGGCAAACAGCAGCGGCTGGGCAATCGTCGCATCCGCCAGACGCGAACCGAGATCGTCCGCGACGATGAGATCGGTCAGCTTCTCGCCGAGATGATATTCGAAAAGCGCGCTGAAGGATTGGAAATACTGGCGGAAATGCGGGTTCTCGCGATAGGCTTCAACGCCCATGCCGGCCCATTGCGCGCCGTTTCCGGAAAAGACGAAGGCTATTTTGCCAAGCGAAGACGGCGCTTCGCCGCGCTCACCGTCGGATGCCTCACCCGAAAGATGCGTCTTGATGGCTTCGAGAACACCACGTTCTCCTCGCGCATCGACGGCAAACCGATATTTCAGCGCATCCCTGTTCGTCGTCGAAGCGGCGATGATGCGACGGGCCTTATCAGGCGCTGCAGCGGAAAGACGCGCACGATAATCCTTGAGCAGCTCTTCCAACGCAGTGGCGCTGTGGGCGCTTGCCAGGAACAGCAGGTTATCACCCTTGGCAGGCGAAGCTGCCTGTGTCGCCGGTTCGGGATCGCCGATCACGACGTGAGCATTGGTGCCGCCGAAACCGAAGGAATTGATGCCCACAAGCCGTGCTTCCTTGGCCGGAAGCAGTTTGACGGCCGAGGTATTGACCCTGACATTGAGCGCATCGAAATCGATGTCCTCGTTCGCCGTCTCGATATGCAGCGTTGCAGGAAGATAGTCGTTCTCCAGCGCCAGCATGGCTTTGAACAGACCGAAAAGGCCTGAGACCGGCTCGGTGTGACCGATGTTCGACTTGATCGAACCGATCGGCAGCGGCGCGCGGCGCTTCCGGCCGATGACGTTGCCAATCGCCCAGACTTCGGCGGGATCGCCGACGCGGGTGCCGGTTCCGTGACCTTCGATGAAGGCAACGCGGTTCACGTCGATGCCCTGCCTGTCGTAGATGGAACTCAGCAGATCGGCCTGCGCCTCGCGCGACGGCAGGCTGATGCCGTTGGTGCGGCCGGAAGAATTGACGCCGGTTGCATGAATCCGCGCATAGCTTCTGTCATGCTGCTGACGCGCCACATCGCTGCGGCGCAGGACAATGGCTGCGCCACCTTCGGCGCGCACATAACCCTGACCATTGGTGTCATAGGCACGGCACAGGCCCTCCGGCGACAGCATACGCGCCTGGGCAAAACCGACGAAGGAAAGGGGATGGATGAGAAGATTGACGCCGCCGACGATTGCGGTGTCGATATCGCCGCGCTCCAGCGCCCTTGCAGCCTGATCCAGAGCAACCAGCGAGGACGAACAGGCGGTATCGATGGTCATGCTCGGACCGTTGAGGCCGAACACATGCGAGATACGGTTGGAGACGATCGAAAGCGTGTTGCCCGTCATGAAATACGGGCTGCCGGAGGCCGGATCCTCAGCCGACAGATTGCCGCTGTCGAGACTCGAGGCGCCGATATAGACGCCAACCCGCTCCTTCGCGAGCGTGCTCACCGGAAGATTGGCATCTTCGAGAGCCTTCCAGACCAGCGTCAGCAATATGCGCTGCTGCGGATCCATCTGCATGGCTTCGCGCTGCGAAAGGCCGAAGACAGCGGGATCGAAATCATAAACCGCATCGATGACGCCAGCGGCAAATGTGTAGGTCTTGCCGGGTGTCCCTTGCGTTGGATGCCAGAAACGAGCCAATTCCCACCGATCAGCAGGGATTTGCGTCACGGTGCAACGACCGGTTCTTAGAACGTTCTGCAACTCTTCGATCGAGTTTGCACCGGGCGCAATGCAGGCTCGGCCTATTACTTCTATCGTCATCGTCACTCTTATGTTCGTCACAGCTATAGTAGCTGATGTAGATTTAAGCCGACACCGACTTTAACAACATACTTGCTCCCGGTTGTCACGAGAAAAGCAGAACAAATCACTACTTCCAGATGACAATCCGGGCTTATTACAATCAATGATCCAGGCGCCTATACGCCCGGCCTTACAGTTAGTCACTCAAATTGTTGGAAATCGCTGCTCCCTGAACGGCAATCCCGACAGGTGCGCCGATGACGCGAAGGAATTTCGTCAAGTCGACAGCCGGATGGCGCGACGCATAAATCACGTCACGGCTTTTCACGGGGAAGGTCTGGCCAACGAGCAAGCTATCCGGGCGGCTCATGTCAAACCGGTAGACGATCGGATAACGGCCATTCTTGTCCGGCTGCATGCCCTTCCGGGTGAGCTCGTCGAACCGGCGCTTGCCCAGAAGCCCGACAACCACTTCCGGATCTTCGTAGCGGAACAGGAAGTAACCCTTCGCATTGACGGCCTCGTCATTGCCGCCCCGGCCGAGTGCGACCGCTTCCAGAAGGTTCAGGTCATTGGCACCGAATTCGATGCGCGAATTGCTCCTGACGGCACCAAGGAGCGTGAAGGTGCGCGGATCCTGTGTGACGAAAATCTGGTCGCCCGGCTGGACATAAATGTTTTCCGACGGGTTCTCGATGATCGACTTCATCAGCGCCGTACCCGTGCGCTGGCCGCGAACGAGCGTGACATAGGTCTCGTAAGGCTGGGCGGTCGGGCCACCCGCCTTGGCGATCACGTCGGATATCTTCTCGCCATTCAGATTGAGCGGGACCTGCGCCGACTTGCCGACGGCGCCGGCAACGGTGACCGAACGGGATGGCGTATCGCCCATGGCAATGATGACATCCGGTTCGACAGCCTTGCTCTTCAGCGAGGACAGGATTTCCTGACGCGCCTGTTCAAGCGTGCGACCGGCGAATCGTACTGTACCGACATAGGGTATGGCAGCGGTGCCGTCCGGCTGCACGACGACATCTATTCCGGTCTGCTTTCTTTCGGTGGTCGAGAAGAGGCCATCCGCACCAGCTTCGAAGATCGTGACCTTCAGCTGATCACCGATACCGATCACCGCCCTGCCCGCGCCGCCACCGATGCCGAAGCGACGCTTCAAGGCCGTGGAAACATAATCCGAGACCAGTCTTGCCGTGTGATTGTCGACCTCAACAATATCGAAAACAGCGGCATTTACACGACCGATCTCAACCGGAGACCGACCTGCATCCTCGTTGATCGCGGAGGCCAGAGGCCCTTCCCCCGGAACCGCCTGACATCCAGCCAGGGCAGCACAGATAACGATCGCAGTTACTCGAACCAATCTCGATACTCCAGTCAGGACCGTACGAGGCCAGAACCGCCTCAGCTTGATCCGAAATTTGACGTCCTTGAAAGCACACCGGACGACGAACGACAAGCTTCATGGCTTGGGCTCCCCGGAAAATAAAACCCGGTGCGGTTTTAAGGCCATAGTCACCAGCGAACTGATATTCAAAAGCGAAACTAAAAAAGTTAACTTAAATGCCTGCTAATTAACGTGGTTAACGAGCGTTCGGAAATCACGCATTGATGTCCGGATGGTCGCCTTCCGTTCACCATTGCCACGAATCACGCTTGGACACGAGCTTGCCGGATATGCCAAAGCTTGTCGGCATTTGAACTGAAACGGAGCGATTTCCTTGGCGAACAAGGCGGAACCATTGACGCCTCTGATGCGCCTTCAAAGACGGCGACGGGCAGCAAAGGCTTTCGTTGCCGTGCTGCTTGCAGGCCTCATGCTGCTCATCGGCATCGTCCTTGTCGTCAACGACGGACGCAATTACCGACGGCTGATGATATGGATCGGCATGGAGCAATATCTCACGCGACCTTTCGTCGCCGCTCCGCCGCCGCCCGCATTGCGCGCCCGACGAATGACACTCGTCGTCGATGCGCCCGCCCGACTCACCGAACCCGCCGCAGCAACAGAGGACCGGTTCCGCCTCGTGCCGCGCCTTACGGCCCACGAGCGTTGCGAACGCCTTGGCGAAGATGGCCCTGTTCCGAGTTTTCAGGCAGTCGGCGGAGAATGGGAATGCCTGTTCTCCAGGGAACTCGGGACGGCGGCCGAGCCCTCCGTGCTTTTCATCCAGGTCCGGGGCACATCGTCCAGCACGTTCCGGACGTTCCGCCTCAAGCTCAGCCGGCTCGATCCTCTGCAGGACGAAGAGATGTTCCGGCTGGTCGCAAGTTCCATCGATCGTTTCGGGCTGGAACTGACACCGGATAACCGCCGCTATCTGAGCGACCGAATCCGGGCCGGAAATGCCTTCTCATCGAAAATGGAGGGGTATCGCATCAGCTACGAGCGCGAGAGGGACGACGATCGCCGATCCAACCTGCTGATCACGCATCTTCCCCAGATTTCAGTCTGCGGCGAGTCTGTCGCGACCACACACGGCTATCCGATGCAATCTTCCATCGCACCCGTCATACTCGAATGCCTACCGATGCGATAGGCTCGTTTGTTACACCCGATCCAGTCGAACCAGATCGACATCATCACCCAGTTCGCGCTGCGCCGCGTCGAGCAGGCTCGTCTGGTGCGTGAAGAGAATTGACTGGAAGGCGCCGCTCGATGCGCCAAGCGTACGCAGGCCCGCCGCCGTGCGCTCATCATCGAATGTCTGGAAGATATCATCCAGCACCAGCGGCGCCGGCTCGTTGCGGCGGCAATAATCTTCGAGGAAGGCAAGCCGCAGCGCCAGATAGAGCTGGTCACCGGTTCCTTCACTCAAGCCGGAAAGCGGCACCTGCTCACCTGTCTTGCGTTCGACAGCCAGCTGCAGGTCATCATTGTCGTCATAGACCTGGATGAGGCGGGCGAAGCGGCCTCCGGTCAGATCGGAAAACACATCGCCGGCGCGGACCATGACCGGATCGGCCTGCTGCTGACGGTAGGTTTCCATCGAATGGGCAAGAAGCGAGCCGGCAAGCTTCAGAACCACCCAGCGGCGGGCGAGATCCTTTGCCTCCTCCTCGGCGGAGAGTTTTTCGAACACGGCCCGCTCTGCGCCGGTGCCTTTTTCAAGCTCCTGCCTGCGCCGCAGATTATCGGCTTTTGCGGCGCGCAAGTCGGCAAGGAGGTTGACCTGGCGGCTGTCGTCGGCGTCGAGGTGTTCGATTTCCGAACCGACCGCGATCCGGTCGAAATCGACCAGCGCCTCCCTCACCGCATCCTCCTCAAGACCATCCGCCTGCTCGATGAAGCGGTTACGGCATTGATCCTCGCTTGCGAGAAGCCTTCTGCGCTCCACAAGCTCCGCGAGGACGGAACCGAGCATATCCGGCTGAACGGCAAGCGTTGCCGCCAGCTCGTTCCGCCGCGCCTCAAGGCCGGCTGCTTCCGTGACATGGCGGGCATGAGCAAGCTGGTTACGCTCCAGGGCCGTCGCAAGCGTCTTGCGCTGGTTCTCCGCAGCGCGCGCCTCGGTGACCCGTTCATTCAGCAGCCCGCCGGCGACATCTGCGGGGATGGAAACAAGATCCGGCGCCATGGAACGGCATAGGGCGGCGATATCCGCCTCGAACGTTTCCATATCCCGGGCCATTCCACGCACGCGTCGGTCTCTGTTCTCCCGCTCGGACAACAGATCGGGAAGCGTGCGCCAGATATCGAGTGCGGCATTCGCCATCTCGATCGTTGCATCCTCGGGCAGCCCCGCGGACGACGATGCCGCGGTAAAGCCCGTCCGCCACAGATCAGCCTTGTTGCGCAGATCGGTCTCGTCCGTCTCTAGCCGTTTGAGCGTCTGGCTTGCCGTGTCGCGCATCCGCTCGATCGTGCGGCCCTCGCTCCACTGGCGCGTGATTTCCTCCAGACGCGCCGAGATTTCCCGTGCCAGACTTCTCGGCGGCAGGATACCGGTGGATGCGCCCGTGGCATCGGCCAGAGCGGCCAGCGCCGGACGCAGCGTCTCCTCCCTGGAACGCAGCACCTCGTATTCATCCTCGGCAGCATTCAGGGCGGAGGAAAGCGCCGCCAGACCATCGACGGCGCGGCGCCATTCGATCATGCGCTCGGGTGCGCCGGGCGTGACCGGGACGGCATGGAACAAATCCTCGAATTCGGTCACGGCATCGGATGCAGCGATGGCGGCTTGCCTGGCTGCACCTTCTGCAGCAGTGATCGCATCCGCCGTCTTGCGTTGCTGCAATTTGAGCTGCGCATGACGAGAGACGCGTTCGGCATCAGAGAGCGCCATATCGGCCAGCCGATCCGCTTCCTGCACGGAAGATCTTGCAGCCTTCAACGTCAAGTCGGAAGGCCCGGAGGCCAGAGCATCGATCAGACCGTCACGCTCCTGCCGTGCAAGCTCGATCGTCTCGCGCGAGACGATTTTTCCATCGCCTTCCAAAAGCGCCAATTGATCTTGAAGCTCTGCGGCATCGTCCTTCAGGGCCGCGAGTTTTTGCAGGGCCTGCGCGTTTTCCTGTCTTGCCGTCTCGATCAGACGGCGGTGATGGACCAGCGTTTCCATGTCCGGCATCGGGACGCAAAGAAGAATACCCAGATCCCGGACCGGAGGATCCAGGCGCGCGGCGGCGGCATCAAGGTCGCTTCTTGCGCGGGCGGCACGGATTTTCAGCGTTTCGAGATTGGCGAGTTCCTCGAGTTCTGGGCGCAAAGCCGCGAGCTGATCGCTCAACGGCTTCGGGTCGATGATGCGAATGACCGGCGCATCGGCTTCGAGTTTACCCAGCGCATCGGCCTCTTCGTCGATACGTTTGCGAAGCTGCCGCATCTCGCGGTCGAGTTCGCTGCCTTCCTCCACCAGTTGGCGCAGGCGCACCAGATCGGCATCAGACGGTTGCATGTGCTGAAGGTCGGAAAACTGCTTGAACCCAAGGCGGCGGGAGGCCTGGAGCAGCTTCTGGTCGAAATCGTCGACCTCGGCGCGGACACGGGCAATATCTTCCCGCGCCTTCAGATAGACGCCGCTGCGACCATAGGCGGCCAGAATGTCCGGCGCCGCGGCAAGCAGTGTGTCATCCACCTGGATGGTAGCAATCTCTTCGCCGAGCCTTACAAGCTCGTTTTCGGATGCGGCAAGCGCATCGGCATTTTCCCGGAAAACCTCGATCATCGCCGCAAGCTTGAGCTCGAAACCTTCCGGAAGGGTGGACAGAGATTCAGACTGGACGAGAAGCGCACGTTCCCGATCCAGTTCGCGCAGCAGCGGTTCGAGCGCCATCAACCGGCGCAAGCGATCGAGTGTTCGCTTGCTCTCTTCACGTCCCTGCTGGAGGGTAAGGATTTCGGCACCGAGTTCGGCTTCTTCCTTCAGCAGCGCCTTCCAGTCTCCGGCCTTGAGCTCGTTGTCGCGCTCGGCCTTGCGGGCCGCATCGTGGGCATCCAGCACCTGATAGAAACTGCGATCCTTCGACCTGCGCTGGGAATAGATGGCGTCGGCATCGGTCTCCAGCGACTTGCGCAGATTGGAGAGGCCCGTCAAGCCGGACGCCGCGGAGAACAGCAGGCTGCCGATCTCGCCGCCGCTTTTCAACATGGTCTCACCGCCGGCGCGAAGCGAATCCGAGTTCAGGCCGAAGGCGCGTTCGAACACGTCGCGCGACAGGTTCCCGAGATAGGGAGCAAGTGCGTCGTCAGCCAGGTTCTCTTCTGCATCGGAGTGCCCCAGCAGCGTGTTCTTGCGCCCCTTGCGGCGGCGGAAGGAGAGCGCCTGCCCGTCGCGGGCCGTCAGTTGCGCGCCGATGCGCAGCACGCCCGCATCATGCAGAAAGCCGTAAGCGGAACGTTCGGGAAAACCGAACAGCAGGTCGGAAATGGCAGACAGCGCCGAGGATTTTCCGGCTTCAT
>DLSX01000220.1:3429-14359 GCA_002500765.1 Neorhizobium sp. UBA7851 | reverse complement strand
GGAGAATGTCGAGACGATCGAAACGCATGGTCAGCCGGCCTCCGCCGCACGGGAGACAAGAAGATCGCGGGCTTCGGCAAGAAGCACATCCAGGTCGTCGCCGAGCGGCAGATCCCCTGCCCCGCTGCCGCCCGGCAGCCTCGCTGCGATTTCAGCGACCCGGGCCGCGGCCTCCTCCAGAAGCTCCGGCGGAAAACCATCGAGGGACAACAGGCCTTCGAGACCGAGCGTGCCGGTGCTGCGCTCGGCCAAGCCATCATCGGGTTCGATGCGAATGTCGAGTTTTTCGAGCCAGATATCGGCATGGCCTCGATGACAGGCGGCCTGCACTTCGTCGCGGAAATCAGCCGCCTTGGACAGGATCTGGCTGCGGGCGCGGCTTTTGCCGCTGAGGCGGATACGCAGGGCGAGCGGTCGCCCTTCCATCGCGTCAGCCAATGGACCGATTGCATCCTCGACGCGGCGCAAAACGGTGGCCGGCGTATCTTCACGCTCCACCACGATGTTCAGTTCGGCAAACCTGGCGCTATCGGTGATCAGGCGTTGGTAATCGATGCGGCCGTCCTCCACCGTTACCAGCACGGCTCCCTTGGCTCCGGTCTCGCGGATGGAGCGGCCCTGCAGGTTGCCGGGAAAGACGACAAGCGGGTCTTGCGCCACGATCTCGAAATCATGGACGTGGCCGAGTGCCCAATAGTCATAACCGCGCGAGCGCAGGTCCTCCACCGAGCAGGGCGCATAGGGCGCGTGCGGTTCCCGACCGGTCAGCGAGGTGTGCAGCACGCCGATATTGAACCACCCGGTCTCGGGCCTCGGATAGGCGAGCGCGAGGTTTTCGTTCGCCGAGCGTTCGGCAAAGCCCTGGCCATGCAGCGCCACCTTGAGATGATCGAGCTTGAAGCTGCCGGGTTTGCTGGTGGGGAATTCGCTGACATTCTTCGGCAGCGTGATGGTTCGGGTAATGACGCTTTCGGCGTCGTGATTGCCTTTCAGCAGGAAGACCGGAATGCCGGCACGCTCCAGCCGCGCCACTTCACGGTTGAAGAACAGGCCGATCTTGTTGTCCTTCCAGTCGCCGTCATAAACGTCGCCCGCAACGATGAAGAAATTGACCTTGCGTTCGACGGCTTCGTCGACAAGCGCGGTAAACGCCTTGCGGCTGGCCTCGACAAAAAGCTCGGCGAGATCGGCATCTTTCAGCGCCAGCCCCTGAAACGGGCTGCCGAGATGCAGGTCTGCGGCATGGATGAAGCGGAAGGAACTCATCGAATCGTCTCATGCGAACACATCAGGAACGCCAGACTTAAGGTAGCAGGCCCCAAGAAAAAAGGCCGGGTGCGCAAACACCCGGCCTTTTCCTGTTGAAGATGAGGATTCGATCAGTTGGTAACCTTGAGGGCAACCGGAAGGAACAGGGTTTCGCCGGACGAGTCGTCAACGCCATCGTTGTCGGTGACCATGAAGGCCTTGCCGGATTTGTCGAAGGCAAAGCCTTCCAGCTTGTCGAGCACGTAGCCGTTGGTGGCGCTCTTCAGGTCGGGGAGGAAGTCGTGGACCTCTTCCTTGGCAACAACCTGCAATTCGCCACCGATCTTGCCTGGCTTCAGGTCCCTGAGGGCAACACGGAAGAGCTTCTTCAGCTTGGCGGCGTCGCCGATCAGGTTGTCGCGCTCGACGATGTAGAGATAATCGCCGCTGGCGGTGATTTCCGAGAGGCCCACCCAGCCCTTCTCCGCCTTTTCGAGCGGGTAACGGACGGCTGCCCATTCCTTCGATTTAGGCTTGTAGGAAAGAAGCTTCACCTGGCCCTTCGGATCATCCTTCCATTCGCGCTGGATTGCCATCCAGAGCGTCAGGTCGTCGCCCTCACCCGTCGTGGTGATGCCTTCAAGACCGTAACGGCTTTCGTCGACGAGCAGTTCAGCCGGAAGACCGATTTCGGTTTTGATCTCGCCCTTGGCGTTGACGTTGTAGATGCCGTGGCCGACAAGCTTGGCGCTGTCGCCTTCCGAAGCGAGCCAGAAGCCACCCTTGCCATCCAGCGCAATGCCTTCGATGTCGAGCTTCTGGGCGGGCTGACCGTTGCGGGTGATGCGCAGGACATTGGTGATCTCGGCCGGCTTCTTCGTCGCGTCGATGGTGAAGATCGATGGCTGCATGGCGTAAACGGAGTCGGAAACGGCGTAGAACGTGCCATCCTTTTCTGCATCGCCGACGAGACCGGACAGAGCGCCCCAGCCGATGACTTTGCCGTCAACATCCTTGGAGACGAGTGTCGGATAGGCCTTCTCGCCCTCGGCAAGCTCATAAAGCATCACATGCGAGCGTGGGCCGCCATCTTCGCCGAGATCGGCTTCGTTGGCGGATGCAAGCAGGTTGCGGCCGGGAATAGCGACGGCACCTTCCGGCGAAACACCGGACGGCAGCAGCTGCACGAGTTCAGGCGTGGCGCCGGTATCCTTGTAGACGGCGATCATCGAACCGCGTTCGGACAGCACGAAGAAATACTGCTGGCCGTTGAAGACGGCTGCTTCCATGCCTTCCGGCTCGATGCCCTTGTTCTTGGCGCGTTTTTCCGGGAAATGGCCGTGACGGGCGATTTCATGCTCGAGCGTCATGCCGGCATCGTAGAGAACCTTGCCCGAGCGATCGAAGATGGTGAAGCCACGCGAACCGCCCTTGTAATCGCCTTCATTGGCGATGACGAGGCGATCGGTGCCAAGCCACTTGACGGCGTCAGGTTCGCGCGGAACAGCGGTGAGCTTGCCCGAAAAGTTGAGCGAACCATCGGTCTTGGCATCGACGCCTTCCAGATCGACCGTGCCGGCGGTGAAGTGGCCGGTCACCTTGGCGGTCTTACTGTCGATGATGATGACGTGGTTGTTTTCCTGCAACGTCAGGGCGATCTCGCCATTGGCGTTGATGTTGACGAATTCCGGCTCCGGATCTTCCGGTGCAACAGTGGCAAGACCGGTCACGTCAACGCGCTTGATGCTGTCGCAGGCCGGAACGCCGTTGTTGAGCGAGACGATCAGCAGTTCGCCAGCCGGCAGCTGCGGCAGAGCGCCATCGCTCAGGTCCTCGTCACGCTGGTTCTCGATCGCAATAGCCGCGAACGTGCCATCGGGAGCAACAACGACGCTATCCGGCTGGCCGCCCAGATCGCAGGTCGTTTCAAGCTTCTTCGACGCGATGTCGATGACGCCGAGCTGGCCTGCCGGCTTCGTCAAATCCTCGGTCTTGTCGATGGTGATGAGAACCTTCGGACCAGCTGCTGCAACCGAGTTCGGTTCGCCGTCAATGGCGATCGAACCGCCGGCCTTCGGGGCCTTGGCGTCGGTGATGTCGATGAAGCCGATCGTGCCACCCGGAGCGTCGGAATAGATCAGCATGTTGCCGTCAGCAGTCGCAGTGATGATTTCCGACGACGTCGCCTTGTCCTCGCCCTTGGGCAGGTTCTGGGCAACGGGGAAAGAAGCAATGCGGTTGAAGACCTGTTCGGCGCTGGCAGGTGCTGCCACCGAGGCAAGCAGGAATGCCGTCAAGGCGGCGCGTGTCGAGAATGTCATGGGAAGCCCCTCTTTAAAACCACGGGTGGTTTTCTGAGCCAGAGGCATGACACGACAATGACAATTTGACGATCATGAGTTGCATTCGCAGTCGACATGGCATGCCACATCGATTGCAATAAAAAAGACCGGGCAAGCCCGGCCTTCCGATAGGTTCAACCGAGGTGACCGAATGATCACTTCTTCTTGGCAGCATAAGCCTTGATGGCTGCGGATACTTCGCCTTCGGCATGGGCAGCGTTGTCGAAACCATTCAGTTCGACTGCCTTGCGGCCGGCCGGAAGCTCCTTGTAGACGCGGAAGAAGGCCTGGAGGCGTTCCTGCTCGATCTGCGGGAGATCGGTGATCTCCTTGATGTTGTCATAGGTCGGGTCGATCTTGCTGGTCGGGACGGCAACAATCTTGTCGTCAACTTCACCGCCGTCGATCATCTTCAAAACGCCGATCGGACGTACCTTGATGATGGCGCCCGGAACGATCGGCTCGCGGGTGTAGACGAGCGCGTCGAGCGGATCGTTGTCGCCACCGAGCGAGCTGGTGATCGAACCATAGTTGGCCGGGTAGATAACCGGCATGGACTGGTAGCGGTCGACAACGATGTGGCCGGTGTCGGCGTCGATTTCATACTTGGTGAAGCTGCCCTGCGGGATTTCGATGGCAACGTTGAATTCCTTGCCGTCGTCCTTCTTCTGCGGAACGTCGAGATAGGAAACATATTCAGCGGAAGCAACGCCGGCAGTTACGAGAAGCGCGGCGGCGGCAGTCAGAAGCAATTTCATGGGGAGCCCTTCAGTATGATGAGGCCCCTCACCTAGGCAGCTGAGATGACAGCGCTATGACATTATCCACACTTGCGGGATCTTGCCGAGATAAACGAGAAAGGCCTGGCAGAACCAGGCCTTTCAATCTTGCCGCCGGGATTACCGAAGACTGATTTTGTAACGATCGATCAGAACTTGACCGTATAGTTGCTGCGCAGCCAGACGGTCGGATCCTGGCCCTTGGTCGTGGCGTTGACCATGAAAGATGCAACGCCCTTGCCGAGGTCAAATTCGGCGCCAATACCGCCGCGTGCCCAGAACTGCTGCAGATCCTGACCTTCGAGATTGAAGTCGGTGATGCCTGACAACGTGCCGCTCGTTGCTGCCGCTTGGTTTTCGAACTGGTAGTCCAGTTCGGCCTTGGCCAGAAGACGAACCGTATCGTTCAGCGGACGAACAAAATCGGCGCCGAGACGGGCGATGGTGGAATGATCGCTGCTGCCGTCGAATTCGACCGGGAAGGACCCGCCGGTTTCGGTGAAGGCATCGACCTTGGTGTGGGCATAGGAAAGACCGACATAGGGGGTGATCGCCGTTTCGTCGATCGTCACCGCGTTCAGCCAATCAAAGCGGATCTTGGCGCCCCAGGTTTCGGCATTGGTATCACCGCTGGAATAATCGGTGACGGCGCCGTTCAGGTAACCGCGACGGCTGTCGACGCTGCTGCGTCCCCAATAACCACCGACCGTCAGGTAGACGTTCTGGCCGAGATCGGCCGAGACTTCCGGCGACAGGTAGAAGCCGCGCTGGCGCACGTCGCCGCCGGCATCGAGATCCTGGTCGGTATAGGTGCCGCCGACCGAGAAGCGTGCAGTGACGCCATCGGCGATGCCGTAACCGAAGCCGAACTCACCGAGGGCCAGGCCGCCATCGGCGTTGTCGCTTTCGTCATAACCGCCGTCGATCGTGCCCCAGACGGACTTCTGGCCAACGGTGAGCAGGTTGCGCATCGGCGCTCCCTGGGCACCGAACATGATCGTGTCGGCACTGTTGACGCCACCCTGAACGACCACGTTGTTGGCCATTGCGACTGTCGGGTAAAACTTGGCCGTATCGATGATGCCGCTTCCGCCGCCGTTATTGCCGCCACCATGACACATGTCGGCGTTGGGGGCGCATCCGCCATTATCCTCGTTCGCGGCAACGCGGGCGATGTAGCTGGAGCCGGTCGTCGTCGCACCAACGATGACACTACCATCTTCCGAGACAAAGTCGGCAGATGCCGTCACGGCGTTGCCGATCGTGGCGCCCTGGCTCTCCAGCCAGTCTTCCACGGAAATCATCCCCGTCGCTTCTGTCCAGCGAAAACCCTGTCTCTGAGACAGGGCATTGTCGGCCGATCCAACCACGATGCTACCATCGGAATTCATGGCGTTTGCATAAGATGAGGTGCCGCCCAGCGTGCCCAGATCAGACATGGTGTTGGTGGAGGCGACATAACGATAGGCATGATACGCCGTTTCGTTGGCGAGACTGGATTGGCCGACCAGAACATTGCCATCGCCGCTCATCGCCCTCAGGGATACGTAAGTCCCTCCAAGAGTGCCGATTTCAACCATACCGTCCGCTTCGGTCCAGCGAAACACGTGGTAGGGCGAAGATGAGGACATCTCTCCATTTCCCGCCACGACCGATCCGTCATCACTTGTGGCAATCGAGTAGGAGCTTGTGTAGAGCGTATCGATATTTTCCATAATGCCGCTGTCCACAGTCCAGCGGAACGCATGGTAATTATAGTTGCCCATATTGATCTGACCAACAACGGTGCTGCCGTCATTACTGATCGCCGAGGCCTCGCTACCGGTGCCGTCCAGCATACCCAGGCCAACCATTCCGGTCGACGCTGACCAGTAGAATGCCTCGGAATACATGCTCATGACGCTGACATTGCCAGCGACAGCTGTTCCGTCACCGTTCACTACGCTTGCAAAAACGGCGGTCGTGTCCGTGTCGACAACGCCGAGATCAGTGAAACCATTCGCAGCGCTCCAGACGAAGGAAGCCTTCCGCCCCGACGCTTCAATGTAATAGGTGCCGGTCACGGTCTTTCCGTCCGCGCTCAAGTCCTGCGCATAAAAATCACGCACACCTGGCGGAGGCGTGATCTGACTGATCTCACCGGTCGCCGTGTTAGTTATCTGGTAGGTGCTCGTTTGGGAGGTGGAATCGTAAATCCCTTCCACAACGATAGAGCCATCGCGGCTCATGCCGACGATATCGGGGCCCTGAGCAGCATGCGCCACGGATGCAGAGCCGACTGCGGCCACGAGCGCAGAGCTCGCTAGAAGACAAAGAGTCTTGGATTTAAACATAGAACACTCGCTGATGATTAGAGACGGATGCTCTCAGCGATGACGAAATATAACCCGCTTCAAAAATGTAAGAAGTAATCATATATCTAAAACAAGAATCGCTAATGCCCCATGCACAAAGAAGACTGGCGAAACTTATTCTGACAAGCGGTCCGAAAAACCAGCCCGCCACTATTTTGACAAAAATCAGTAAATTGCGATCTATGTTGCGCCATGGCATCACTGTTTGACCGCAGACGTCACAACCTACATCAGAGGTGAAGGTTTCTTTGCGCAACAAAAAACCCCGGAGACGATCCGGGGTTTTGAGACTATGGCGGACGAACCGCCATAAAGATCTTACTTGCCGTTGACGGCGTCCTTCAGGCCCTTGCCGGCCGAGAACTTCGGAACGTTGCGAGCCGGGATATCGACTTCTGCGCCGGTCGACGGGTTGCGGCCCTTGGAGGCTTCGCGACGGGATACCGAGAAGCTGCCGAAGCCAGCGAGACGAATGTCGCCGCCGTTCTTCAGTTCGCCCTGTACGGTTTCGAATACTGCGTCCACGGCGGATGCGGCGTCGGCCTTGGAGAGACCAGCCTTTTCGGCAACTGCGGAAACCAGCTCGTTCTTGTTCATGTTTCCATCCCTTTCTACGGTTTTGGAACGACTCGATTAGTCGGCGCCGACAATAGTTTTGCGTCGGAGCTTGGCAACCCAAAAGCTCTGAGATCGCCTGAAAAACAAGGGGTTTCGTGCATTTTTCACAAAAAAAGCCGGCTTTCGCCGGCTTTCTCCACAATTCAAACTCGGTTGACCCGAAAGATCGCTCAATGGGCGATGGTCGTCGCCCCGTCTTCGGAACCTTCGACATTGGCAATGACCGGCGTCTCGACCGTTCCATCCCACTCGATCGGCTCGGGGCGACGCACCAGCGCATGCTTGATGACTTCGCCCATGCGGGAGACCGGAATGATCTCCATGCCGTTCTTCACGTTGTCCGGAATGTCGGCCAGATCCTTGGCGTTTTCTTCCGGGATCAGAACAGTCTTGATGTTACCGCGAAGGGCGGCAAGCAGCTTTTCCTTCAGGCCACCGATTGGCAGGACGCGGCCGCGCAGGGTGATTTCGCCGGTCATGGCGATATCCTTGCGGACCGGAATGCCGGTCATGATCGAGACGATCGCGGTCGCCATGCCGACACCGGCCGACGGGCCGTCCTTCGGGGTCGCCCCTTCCGGCACGTGAACGTGGATGTCCGACTTGTCGAAACGCGGCGGCTCGATGCCGAAATCGACGGCGCGCGAACGGACATAGGATGCCGCAGCCGAAATCGATTCCTTCATGACGTCCTTCAGGTTGCCGGTGACGGTCATGCGACCCTTGCCCGGCATCATGACGCCTTCGATGGTCAACAGCTCGCCGCCGACTTCCGTCCAGGCGAGACCGGTGACGACACCGACCTGATCCTCGCCCTCGGCCTCGCCATGGCGATAGCGCGGAACACCGAGGTAATCCGAAATATTGGCGGCCGTGATGGCAACCGACTTCGTCTTGCCCTTGATGATCTCGGTCACTGCCTTGCGGGCGAGCTTCATCAGCTCGCGTTCGAAGGAACGAACGCCGGCTTCGCGGGTATACTGCTGGCTGATCGCCATCAGCGCATCGTCAGAAACCGAAAACTCGTTCGGCTGCAGCGCGTGTTCCTTGATCGCCTTCGGCAGAAGGTGACGCTTGGCGATCTCGCGCTTTTCATCTTCCGTGTAACCGGCGATGCGGATGATCTCCATGCGGTCCATCAGCGGACCCGGAATGTTGAGCGTGTTCGCCGTGGTGATGAACATCACGTCGGACAGATCATATTCGACTTCCAGGTAGTGGTCCATGAAGGTCGAGTTCTGCGCCGGATCGAGGACTTCCAAGAGGGCCGCCGACGGATCGCCGCGGAAATCCGAGCCCATCTTGTCGATCTCGTCGAGCAGGAAGAGCGGGTTGGACTTCTTGGCCTTCTTCATCGACTGGATGATCTTGCCGGGCATGGAGCCAATGTAAGTACGGCGGTGACCGCGGATCTCGGCTTCGTCGCGAACGCCACCGAGCGCCATGCGCACATATTCGCGGCCGGTCGCCTTGGCGATCGACTGGGCGAGCGAGGTCTTGCCGACGCCAGGAGGACCGACGAGGCAGAGGATCGGGCCCTTGATCTTCGTCGCACGCGCCTGAACCGCCAGATATTCGACGATCCGTTCCTTGACCTTGTCGAGACCGAAGTGATCCAGCTCAAGGATCTTTTCGGCGTTGTTGAGGTCGGCCTTGATCTTCGACTTCTTGCCCCACGGGATGCCGAGCAACCAGTCGAGATAGTTACGCACGACGGTGGCTTCCGCCGACATCGGGCTCATCTGGCGCAGCTTCTTCAGTTCGGCATCCGCCTTTTCGCGGGCTTCCTTGGAAAGCTTGGTCTTGCCGATGCGCTCTTCCAGTTCGGCCATCTCGTCACGGCCTTCGTCGCCGTCGCCGAGCTCCTTCTGGATCGCCTTCATCTGTTCGTTGAGGTAGTACTCGCGCTGGGTCTTTTCCATCTGGCGCTTGACACGCGAGCGGATGCGCTTCTCGACCTGCAGAACCGAAATCTCGCCTTCCATGAAGCCGAGCGCCTTTTCCAGACGCAGCTTGATGGAAACCGTTTCCAGCATTTCCTGCTTTTCGGTGATCTTGATCGACAGATGCGAGGCGACCGTATCTGCCAACTTCGAGTATTCCTCGATCTGGCTGGCGGCGCCGACAACTTCCGGTGAGATCTTCTTGTTGAGCTTCACGTAGTTCTCGAACTCGGAAACGACCGAGCGGGACAGAGCCTCGACCTCGACAGCATCTTCCTGCGGTTCGTCTAGAACTTCGGCCTTTGCCTCATAGAATTCCTCGCGGTCGGTATAGGTCTCGATCTCGGCGCGTGCGCGGCCTTCGACCAGAACCTTTACGGTACCGTCGGGCAGCTTGAGGAGCTGCAGCACATTGGCGACCGTGCCGACCTTGTAGATCGCATCGGGCTCCGGATCGTCGTCGCTGGCATTGATCTGGGTGACGAGCATGATCTGCTTGTCGGAACCCATGACCTCCTCGAGCGCGCGGATGGATTTCTCACGTCCGACGAACAGGGGAACGATCATATGCGGGAAGACCACAATGTCGCGCAATGGCAGGACCGGATAGGTCGCAGGGCCGGATGCTGCAGACGTTGAACTTGTCATCTTGTTTCCTTTCCATCGTCCCGTTTCCGGGATGGCTTGAGCAAATACCCAAGCACTTCACTCCCGCTCAAGGTGGAGCTTTCCTATGTCATTTTCAAGCCTTGCAGCAGCCCAGCATTCACCGACATGACAGGGATATTACAAAGCGCTCGCATAAATATCCGACGTCACCACTCGCCGTCAGACCGGCCCGGCCATCGACGGAACGCGCATCGCATCCGACATCCGCATAAAGGCCGAAAAAAGCGAAGCAGCGAGAACAATCATGATCTGCGTGCCTCACGTCTAAAGCAAGCTGAATATCGCGCAACCGCCAGCTTTGAAGATTTCCCCAAAACCCTGCTCCAGACCACAGTTTACCTACGAAAAGAGGCCCCAATGTGGGGCCTCTATCAAATCCTGACTAACGATGCGGCTCAGGCCGAAACGTTGGCCTTCTCGTCCTGACGATCCGCATAGATGTAAAGCGGGCGGGCATTGCCCTTTACGACGTCGTCCGAAATGACGACTTCGCGAACGCCTTCCATCTCGGGAAGTTCGAACATCGTGTCGAGCAGGATCTTTTCCATGATCGAACGAAGACCGCGGGCGCCGGTCTTGCGGATGATCGCCTTGCGGGCGATTTCGCGAAGGGCGTCCTCGTGGAAGGTCAGTTCCACGTCTTCCATCTCGAACAGGCGCTGATACTGCTTGATCAGTGCATTCTTCGGCTCCGACAGGATCTGGATCAGCGCGTCCTCATCAAGATCCTCGAGCGTTGCCAGAACAGGCAGACGACCGATGAATTCCGGGATCAGGCCGAACTTGACCAGATCTTCCGGCTCGAGTTCGCGCAGCACTTCGCCGACACGGCGGTCATCCGCAGCCTTGACCGATGCACCGAAACCGATCGATGTCTTCTCGCCGCGAGCGGAGATGATCTTGTCGAGACCTGCAAACGCACCGCCGCAGATGAACAGGATGTTCGTCGTGTCGACCTGCAGGAATTCCTGCTGCGG
>DLSX01000220.1:0-3422 GCA_002500765.1 Neorhizobium sp. UBA7851 | reverse complement strand
TCGCGGGTGATCGACGGGTTGTCGGACTTGCGCGAGATCTTGTCGACTTCGTCGATATAGACGATGCCGCGCTGGGCGCGTTCAACGTTGTAATCGGCAGCCTGCAGAAGCTTGAGGATGATGTTTTCGACGTCCTCACCAACGTAACCGGCTTCGGTCAACGTCGTTGCATCAGCCATGGTGAAGGGAACGTCGATGATGCGGGCGAGCGTCTGGGCAAGATAGGTCTTGCCGCAGCCGGTCGGGCCGACAAGCATGATGTTCGACTTCGCAAGCTCGACGTCACCACCCTTGGAGGCGTGTGCGAGGCGCTTGTAATGATTGTGAACGGCGACCGACAGGATGCGCTTGGCCTGCTGCTGGCCGATGACGTATTCGTCGAGAACCTTGATGATGTCTTGGGGCGTGGGAACGCCGTCGCGGGACTTGACCATCGAGGTCTTGTTCTCTTCACGGATGATGTCCATGCACAGTTCGACGCATTCATCGCAGATGAACACGGTCGGTCCGGCAATCAGCTTGCGGACCTCGTGCTGGCTCTTTCCGCAGAAGGAGCAGTATAGGGTATTCTTGGAGTCGCCGCCGTTGCCGCTGCTGACTTTGCTCATATCACTTTCCTTCCAGCACTCTGCGCTCACGTGTAATACGGGCGCAGTCCACTCAACCGCTGCCGGCACGTGACACCGACGGGCCTCACGTGCCTGCCCTGTTCCGGGGGTACTCTACCAGTCCATATATGGTCCGGCGGCAACGAAACCCCTAAGAAACGAATGCTATGTCACAAAAGTTCAACACAGCATTAATAGTTACTAATAGCGCTTTCCGATCGACTTGAAACCCCTTTTTGCTCACAACAGGGTTACAGTGGCGGAAAGGCTACAACCCAATCAGCCTTCCGAGCCGCCTTCAAGCTCCTGGCGCGAGGTCAGAATCTTGTCGATGACGCCCCATTCCAGGGATTCGTCGGAGGTCATGAAATGGTCGCGATCGAGGGTCTTTTCAACTTCCTCGAGCGTGCGGCCGGTATGCTTGACATAGACTTCGTTCAGGCGGCGCTTCATCTTGAGGATGTCGCGTGCATGGCGCTCGATATCGGAGGCCTGGCCCTGGAAGCCGCCGGACGGCTGGTGCACCATGATGCGGGCGTTCGGCGTTGCGAACCGCATGCCCTTTTCACCGGCGCATAGAAGCAGCGAACCCATAGAAGCGGCCTGGCCGATGCAAAGCGTCGAAACGGCAGGCTTGATGAACTGCATCGTATCGTAGATCGCCATGCCGGCGGTGACGACACCACCCGGCGAATTGATGTAGAGCGCGATTTCCTTCTTCGGGTTTTCCGCTTCGAGGAAGAGCAGCTGGGCGCAGACAAGCGACGCCATGTGATCTTCCACCGGACCGGTCAGGAAAATGATGCGCTCCTTCAGCAGGCGCGAATAGATATCGTAAGAGCGCTCACCGCGGTTGGTCTGTTCGACGACCATAGGCACCAGGGCCATTGCGGTATCAACTGGATTTTTCATGTCCGTCCTTTGTCTAATGCCTTGCCGAAGACGACGTGGCGCTCCGGAATCATTGGAATGGGTCAGTCCCTACATAGAGTGTCAATGCCCGGTACTTCAAGACGGAGAGCCCGATATCCTTAACTCGCAATCCTGCACCCTCTGGCCTGCCCTGCGAATGGCCAAGCCGATAGCATCTGCGCTGTCGCGAATAAATCGCTTCGGCTCAATGATGCGCCCGCACTGCACACCGCCTTTTTCACCGCCAAGGTAAAGCAGAGGTAAATCACACCCCGCAACAACCCGTTGCGCCGAATATAACATTCGGGAAGCTTATCTCTCGCAAACCTCACCTTAAACTTTCAGCGTTATACGCACATCATGCCGAGGTTCGGCGGGGAGTATTGCGTTGGATATTGTTACAGGTTTCATGATCTGGGCCGCAGAGGCCAGCACGATCGGCGTCCTTTTATGGTCCCGCTGGTTTTACGAGCGCCAGCCGTTTTACTTCACCTGGGGAACCGGCTTCATTTTTCATGGCGTCGGTGTCGGCATGGTCGCCATGCGCGGCACCTTGCCGGATTTCGTCTCGATCGAGATTGCCAATGTCATGGCGCTTGCCGGCATTGGCCTGTGGGTCGCCGGAATGATGCAGTTCGACAGGAAGCGCGTCGAGCCGCTTGTCGCCATTCCATCGCTGATCTTCATCGCCGGCATGCTGCTTGAGCCCGTGCGGACAAGTTTCAGTTTTCGCGTCGCCCTTTTTCATGGCGCGGCGTCGGTAGGATATCTGATGCTGATCGCCACCGTTCTATGGGGCGAAAACGGCCGTTCGCAGACCCGGCGCGTTTTTGCCGCCTGTGTTGGCGTCCAGGTTCTGTCGAGCATGATCGTTGCGATTTTCGCACTGATCAGCCAGCCGCAATCCTTCTCGGCCGGTACAGACAACAGTTCTTTCGTGCTGCTTCTGATCGCCGCCTTGTGCTTCATCGCCGCAATCATGAGCGGCAGCAAACTCATCAACGAACGCAATGAAGCCAAGCTGAAGCTGCTCGCCGTTACGGATCCGCTGACCAACCTCCTCAACCGCCGCGGACTGATCGACGAATTCCACATGCTGAAACGCGGTCATTCGGGCGACAGTGGCCTGCTGGCGCTCATCCATCTGGATCTCGACGGCTTCAAGCAGATCAACGACCTCTACGGTCACCAGTCCGGTGACGAAGTATTGGTCGCCTTCGCAAAGATCGGCACGGCGGCACAACGGGGGCGCGGATCGTTCGGCCGCATGGGCGGCGAGGAATTCGCGTCCATCATGTACGTCGCCAACATGATCGAAGCCGCAAGCGTCGCGGAGGCGATCAGGACGACATTGAAGCATCAGCCGATCACCGTCGGAGAACACCAGATCCCCGTCACGGTCAGCATCGGCATCGCGCTTGCGGAAATCCGGTCCGCCAATCTCGACACCTTGCTCAGCACTGCGGACCGGGCGCTCTATGTCGCCAAGACAAACGGTCGTGACCGTACCGCAATCGGCACAGAAAACGACGTGTCGATCGTTCCGGCCGTCGATCATGCCGACACGCAGGACGTACCGGTGCAGGCCAGCATGACACAGCAGGTGGCAGCACTTCGCCGTATCGTCGCGATCGGCAAATAAGCCTTACGCAGTCAAGGAGGCGGCTTCCTTTTCGTCCCGCCCCTTGCCTTCGCACCCAGGCCACCCAAATCCCTCCGGAACGAAACCGAGAGGGCGCGACATGGCAAAGAGACTTTACGGGGCTGCGGTCATCAGCCTGCTATCGATTTCGTCCGCAGCTGCGCAGCAGGCATCCGACACGGTCGCTCCCGAACGCGCCACAAGCACGGCCGGCGCCAGCCGCGTGGAAGCACGGGACTTCATGGTTGCTGCGGCCAATC
>DLSX01000140.1 GCA_002500765.1 Neorhizobium sp. UBA7851 | reverse complement strand
GGGGGGGGGGGGGGGGGGGGGGGCCCGCCTCCCCCCCCCCCCCCCCCGCGGGGGGGGGGGGGGGGGGGGGGGGGGGGGGGGGGGGCCTGGCGACCGCTAAGCTGATCAACTCGCCGCCTTCATCTCCGCATAATGATAGAACTTCTTGGCAAAGATATCCGGCCAGGATGCGAGTTCCGGGCGGCCTTCTGCCCATTGTCCGTTGAAGCGCAGATCGAGATAACCGATCATCGCAGCAAGCGCGAAATGGCCTCCATGCAACTTCTTAGCCGTCTTCGGCAGGTTCTTTTCCAGGTAGTCGAGCGACTTGACGACCTTGGCCCACTGCTTGTCGATCCACGGCTGATAGGCATTTTCTTCGCCGCGGAAACGGCGCTCGTAGACGATTGAAAGAAGGCAATCCATCACGCCGTCGCAAAGCGCCTCAAGCACCTCGGCCTCGGTGCGCTTCTCGTCCTTTTTTGGATAAAGCTTGCCGCCGGACTTGCGGTCGAGGAAATGCATGATCGCAACACTGTCATAGATCGGCGGCTCGCCATCACGGATAAGAACCGGGATCTTGCCGAGCGGATTGTTGTCGGTCAGTTCCGCCGGCGCCGCATTCGTATCGGTCTTCACGTCGGTGAGCGCGATGCCGAGATGGCGGGCGGCCATGCGGCACTTGGCCGAATAGGGAGAGGCGGGGGAATAAAGAATTTTCATCGGATTTCCTCTTTGATTTTTTGTCAGCGGGCTGGCGGAAGAGTGATCTGGCTGATCGTGCAGCCGCGGCGGTCGACCTCGGCGCAGTCGCGGAATTCAAGATCCTTGGTGAGGCAGATGCGGATCTCTTCAAGCTGGCGTCCCTCGCAGCTCGCCGCAATGCCCCGGCGGCTCATGCCGGGATTGGCGCTGAGGAATTTCTGCTCGATCTCATCCGCGGAAAAACTGAGCAGCCGGTCGCCGCCTGAGAGATCGGCTGGGATCTCCACGCGTTGATACGCCTGCCGAACCTTGTCAAAATAGGCTTTCTGGCCAAGTCCGGAACAACTGCCATGCTTTCGCCACTGATGACCGACAAGCCCCATTGATGGCATGATGTCGAACACGGTTTCGCCAAGTGCGCGCGGCACGCGTTCCGGCTCGGATGTTCGGCAGAAATCGGGATAGCCCTTTTCATATTGCGGCCACAGCCCATGGACGACGAAACGAAAACGCTTGTCGAGGCCGCATTGCTGGTCGTTGCGGTTGCCCTTGGCCGTGGCGCAGAAGGTCGGGGACCATGAGAGCGAGAGCACGTAGAAATCGAAGTTTCCGGCGCGATCCGGCTGGCGATCCTGACGACGTTCCTGCGCATTGACCGGGGACAATGTCGAAACGCCCGTTGCGAGCATGATTGCTGCGGCAAAAAGGACCTCGCAGAGAGCCGACGATTTCTTCATCATGATCACGAATCCTCACCTTTGGAACACGACAGCGTTGTAATTGTTGAATGTTCAGTGTCCAGGCGAATAGAGTGCAAATTCGCTGATGGCTGCGTGCAGTGATCGAGGTGGGGAGCAAAGAGCGAAACAGCTGAATGACATTCAAGAAATACCTGTGGCCTGCCGTTGGCGGCCTGACGATAGCGCTTTCGGCGTGGCTTCTCTACAAGGAATTGAGGGGGCTTTCGCTCGATGATCTGTGGGTAAGCCTTGCGGCAATTCCCAAGACCCATTGGTGTCTGGCGGCGGCTTCCAGCCTCGTCGCTTACTGGGCGCTGGCCGGTTACGACCGAATCGCCTTGATGCATCTCGGGCGAAAGATCGACTGGTTCTTCATTACCGTCTGTTCCTTCACCACCTATGCGCTGTCGCATAACATCGGGGCGTCCGTCGTCTCCGGGGCAGTGGTGCGTTACCGCGCCTATTCGACGCGAGGGCTGACACCGGCGGAAATCGGTGTTCTCATCGCCATGTGTTCCTTCACCTTCATTCTCGGGACGCTGATGCTGATCGGCATCATCCTCGTCATCGAGCCGGAGGTGATCGAGCGTTTCGGTGACCTGATCCCGGTCGAAGCCTCGGCTGCGATGGGCTATTTCCTGCTTCTGCTGATCGGTCTTTACGTCTTGGCGAGCTTCATGAAGCTCAGGCCGCTGACGCTGAAGCTCTGGAAGCTGGGATCTGTGAACATTGTCTATCCGGCGCCGCGGGTCGTGCTGCCCCAGCTCCTGATCGCTCCGATCGAACTGATCGGCGCTGCCGGCATCATCTATTTCGCCCTGCCGGAGGCCGGTAATCCCGGATATATGGTCGTTCTCGGGATCTTTCTCGTGTCCTTTTCGGCGGCACTTCTGTCTCATGCGCCGGGCGGGCTCGGCGTTCTGGAACTGGTCTTCGTCATGGGCCTGCCGGACATGAACCCGGCCGATGTGATCGCGGCGCTTCTCGTGTTCCGGCTCTTCTACCTGATCATCCCGTTCGTCATGGCGCTCGTGGTTATCTTCGTTTTCGAGCGGTCGCAGTTCCGACGCGATGAGCCGCTGGATATCCAGCGGGCCAAGCAGCAGGAAAAGGCGTAAGCGCCTATTCCTCGCCGTGGCCGCGCTCTTCGCCGCGCAGCCAGAAGGCACGCTGTGAAGCGAAACGGTCCTGACCCAGCACGGTCTTCAGCACCGGCAGGAGCGCATGCAACTCGTCCTTCAGGGTGAAGGGCGGATTGACGATGATAAGGCCGGTGCCGGAAAGCCCGGTCGTTTCGCGATCGCTTTTCACCGAAAGTTCGGCGCACAGCATTTTCGGGATCTCCAGCGCCTGAAGCTCTTCGTGGAAGGACTTGATCGGCGCACCCTTCTTGATCGGGTACCAGAGGCAATAAGTGCCGCCGGAAAAGCGCCGATAGGCTGTCGCCAGCCCTTTTACCAGCCGCTCGTATTCGCCGGCTTCCTCGAAGGGTGGATCGACCAGAACGATGCCGCGCTTTTCCTTCGGCGGCAGATGCGCGCCGAGCGCCAGCCAGCCGTCGAGTTCGGTGACGCGAACCTGGAAGTCTCCCTCGAACAGGTTGTGCAGGCGGTTATAATCGTCCGGATGCAGTTCCATCGCAGACAAACGGTCCTGCGGGCGAAACAGCATGCGGGAAAGCTTTGGCGAGCCGGGATAAAGCTTGATGCCGCCATTGGGGTTCAATTCCCGGATCGCGGTGAAGTAGGGTTCGAGAATCGCCGCCACATCTGCCGGAAGCTCGGCTTCCATCAACCGGCCGATCCCGTCCACCCATTCACCGGTCTTCTGTGCTTCTTCCGACGACAGGTCGTAAAGCCCGATCCCGGCATGGGTGTCGAGCACGCGAAACGCCTTGTCCTTGTTCTGCTGATAGCGAACCAGCCGCGCCAGAACGGCGTGTTTCAGGACATCGGCAAAATTGCCCGCGTGGTAGATATGCCGGTAGTTCATCTGGGCTTGTGTCTCGCTTGAATAAAATTGATGGCTACCAAATGGCGCTTTTGGCGGGCCTCCGCTTGCAATATAGAAAAGCCATGAACATCGCGACCCCCATCTCCGTCAAAAGCAAGTCCGGCCACAATTCCGTCGGGCATACCGTCTGTCCGCATGACTGTCCGAGCGCCTGCGCGCTGGATGTTGACCTCACAGAGGACGGCAGGATCGGTCGCGTGCGCGGGTCTTCGGACAATAGCTACACGGCTGGCGTCATCTGCGCCAAGGTCGCGCGTTATTCCGAGCGCATCTATCATCCGGGCCGCCTCATGGTGCCGCAGCGCCGCAAAGGCGCGAAGGGCGATGGCAACTGGCAGGAGCTTTCCTGGGAAGCCGCACTCGACGAGATCGCCGACGCCTTCATCAAGGCGGAAGCCCTGCACGGTTCGGAAGCCGTCTGGCCTTATTTCTACGCAGGCACGATGGGCCAGGTGCAGCGTGACAGTATCGAGCGCCTGCGCCATGCCAAAAAATACTCCGGCTTCATGGGCACGATCTGCACCAACATGGCCTGGACCGGCTATGTGATGGGGACCGGTGCCCTGCGCGGCCCCGATCCGCGCGAGATGGCCAAGTCCGATTGCGTCGTCATCTGGGGCACCAATGCGGTGGCCACCCAGGTCAATGTGATGACCCATGCGGTAAAGGCTCGAAAGGAGCGCGGCGCGAAGATCGTTGTCGTCGATATCTACGACAACCCGACGATGAAGCAGGCGGATGTGAAGATCGTCCTTCGCCCCGGCACCGATGCGGCGCTCGCCTGCGCCCTCATGCATATCGCTTTCCGGGACGGTTACGCCGATCGCCAATATATGGCGAAATATGCCGATGATCCGGCAGGTCTCGAAGCGCACCTGAAATCCCGCACGCCGCAATGGGCGTCGGAAATCACCGGTCTTTCGGTCGATGAGATCGAGGATTTCGCCAAACTGATCGGCACTACAAAAAAAACCTTCTTCCGCCTCGGTTATGGCTTTTCGCGCCAGCGCAACGGCACGGCGGCCATGCATGCCGCGCTTTCCGTCGCGACTGTGCTTGGCTCCTGGCAGTATGAAGGCGGCGGCGCCTTCCACAACAATGGCGAGATCTTCCGGCTGAACAAATCCGAACTAATGGGCACAGCCTATATGGATCCGCAGATCCGCATGCTCGACCAGTCGCAGATCGGCCGTGTGCTGACCGGTGATCCGGTGGCGCTGCGCCATCGCGGCCCGGTGACGGCGCTTCTGATCCAGAACACCAACCCGATGAACATCGCGCCGGAACAGCGTCTGGTAAAACAGGGTTTTCTGCGCGACGATCTGTTCACCGTCGTGCACGAGCAGTTCATGACCGATACGGCTAAGGTCGCCGATATCGTGCTCCCCGCCACCATGTTCCTCGAACATGACGATCTTTACCGCGCCGGTGGCCAGCAGCATATTTTGCTTGGGCCGAAACTGGTCGAGCCGCCGGAGACGGTACGCACCAATCTTTTCGTCATCGAGGAATTGGCAAAACGCCTTGGCATCGACCATTTCGCCGGCTTCGGCAAGGACGAGCGAAGCCATATCGACCGTATCCTGGAAGATAGTGGCTGGGGCTCCTATGACGAGTTGAAGGCGGACAAATGGATCGATGCCCAGCCGGATTTTGATACCGCTCACTATATCAACGGCTTTGGTTATCCGGACGGCAAATTCCGCTTCTCGCCGGACTGGGTGAATGGTCCGTCGCCTGATCGCACCCCTGCAAGCGTCGGCCCGCTGGGGCCGCATGTCGAGCTGCCGCGTTTTCCCGACCATGTCGCCGTGATCGAGACGGCTGATGCCGAACATCCGTTCCGGCTGGCGACGTCTCCGTCTCGCAGCTTCCTGAATTCCAGCTTTGCCGAAACCAAAAGCTCTGTTCAGAAGGAAGGTCGGCCGGAAGTGATGATCGAGCCGGAAGATGCGCAACGTCTTGGTGTCATTGATGGCGATATTGTCTGTCTTGGTAATGCACGCGGAGAAATCCGCCTGCATGCAAAGCTGGTTCCGGGCGCAAAGCCGGGCGTGCTGATCGCCGAGGGACTTTGGCCGAACGATGCGCATCTTGATGGTGAGGGGATCAACGTTCTGACAGGTGCCGACCCCGTTGCGCCTTTCGGTGGGGCTGCCGTCCACGACAACAAGGTCTGGCTCCGCAAGAGCTGATCCTGCATCATCGACGAGAATCAAGAGACAGGAACGGACATGATCGACATCGACACTTCCGAAGCGGACCGCGTGCGCCTCGTATCACGAGAGACCCTGTGGAAGGGGTTCGTGACGCTGGAGAGGCTCACCTTCGAACAGCGCATGTCGGACGGGAGCCTGGTGACGGTCAATCGCGAGGTCCATGACCACGGCATTGCCGCCGCCATCCTTCTGCATGATGTAGCCCACGACACGATCGTGCTCGTTCGCCAGTTCCGGTCTGGCGCCTTTGCCAACGGCGACCCGGCCTATATGCTGGAAATCCCGGCAGGCCTCGTCGATGAGGGCGAGATTCCCGCTGAAGCCGTTGTCCGCGAGGCGATGGAAGAGACCGGTTTCAGCGTCGGGAAGGCGCGCTACATCTGTGACGTCTATGCAAGCCCCGGCGCGATGACGGAGAAGGTGTCGCTGTTTGTCGCAAGCATCGATGCCGACGGGAAAACCGGCCTCGGTGGCGGGCTTGAAGGCGAGGCCGAGGATATCGAGATCGTCACGCTCGGCCTCGATGAGGCTTACAGGATGATCGCCACCGGCGGGATAACCGATGCCAAGACAATCATCGCATTGCAATGGGCGATGCTGCATCGCTCGGAGCTGACTTCCGGCTGAGCATCGTTCGTTGTGCGAAACCTCTGAAATTTCACACTCCTGTCACGAAATGCGCCTAACGGCTCCAGCCTGCAAGACCGAAAGCATTAGGAGATGATCATGTGGCTCGGCAATTTCACCCTCGTTTTGCCGGACCAGATCGTCGAGGGCGGATCGGTACGGATCGAGGACGGCGCAATCGCCGAGATCCGGGATGAACCGGTCGCCGATGCCGTCATCGACGGTGGTGGCCGCTACCTGATGCCGGGTTTCGTCGATCTGCATGGCGACATGATCGAGCGCGAGATTTCTCCGCGTCCCAAGGCCGAGATGCCGATCGACTTCGGCATCCATGAACTGGACAAGAAGCTTGCCGCCCATGGCGTGACGACCGCCTATGCCGCCGTCTCCTTTGCCACCGAAAGCGTCTACGGCAATGTCCGGTCGCTGGAAACGACCTCGGCCGTCATCGAAGGCATCAACCGGCTGCGCGATGATCTGCTGATCGACCACCGCGTCCACGCCCGCTACGAGATCACCAATGTCGGTGCTGCACCGACGCTGGAGCGACTGCTCGAAGCCGGCGAGATCGACATGGTCTCGCTGACCGATCACACCCCGGGCCAGGGCCAGTACAACAATATCGAGGCCTATGTGCTGAGCATGTCCGAGCGCCGCTCGATCTCGATCGAAACTGCGCAGGAGATGATCAACAAGCGTATCGAGATGCGCAGCAATCCGGAAATCGAGACGCGGCTGAAGGAAATCGTCGCGCTGTCGAAAAAGCATGGCCTGTCGCTTGCCTCGCATGATGACGACAGCGTCGAGAAGGTCATCGAGATGTTCGATCTCGGCGTGACGATCAGCGAGTTTCCAGTAACGATGGCGGCGGCAGAAGAAGCCATTCGCCGTGGCCTGCACACGCTGATGGGCGCGCCGAACGCGCTGCGCGGCGGCTCCATGTCAGGCAACCTGAGCGCACTCGACGCGGCCAGCGCCGGCCTCTTGTCGACGATCGCAGCGGATTATCATCCGGCCGCTTTCGTGCCTGCAA
>DLSX01000183.1 GCA_002500765.1 Neorhizobium sp. UBA7851 | reverse complement strand
CGCGCAGACCGAGGGCGGGCCCGTCAGGGAGCTGCGCGCCGGCGATGTCGTCTGGTTTGCGCCGGGCGAAAGGCACTGGCATGGAGCAGGCCCGCAGACCGCCATGACCCATATCGCCATCCAGGAGGCAGAGGGCGGCGTTACCGCCGACTGGCTGGAGCCGGTGACGGAGGCGCAATATTTAGGCCCGGCCGAGAAGGACTGAACTTCCCGTCGAGTTCCTTCAACAGGTCGATGAAGGCGCGCAGGCCTGCCGGCACATGTCGGTGTCCCGGATAATAGAGGCACAGGCCATCTATCTCGGGGCACCAGTCGGAAAGCACGATCGCCAGCCTGCCGTGCCGGAGATAATCCTCCGCCACATGCCGGGGAACATAGGCAATGCCGAGGCCTGATGCCGCGGCCTCTGCCATCAGTTCAGTATCGTCGAGCGTCAGCGGACCCGAAACATCGACAACGGTCTCCTTTCCGTGCCGCTCGAACTCCCAGCGATAGAGCTTGCCGCTCGGCATTCTCAGCCGGATGCAGTCGTGTTGCGAGAGGTCCGGCGGGGTGAGGGGCTCGCCGCGAGCGGCGATATAATCCGGTGAGGCAACCGTGATGAAACGGGCGGGGCCGCCGAAGGGAATGGCGATCATGTCCTGCGGCACGGATTCGCGCAGCCGGATCCCGGCATCGAACCCGTCCGCGACGATGTCGATCAGCCGTCCGTCGCTGACCAGATCCAGCGCCACATCCGGATAGCGCGCAAGAAAGGCCGGAACCGCCTTTTCGAGAAGCCTGCGAATGACGATATTGCTGGTATTGATCCTGATCGTCCCGCTCGGCCCGCCGCGAAAATCGTCGACTGCCTCCAGCGCGGCATCGAGCTCGCGCAAGGCCGGCCCCAGCCTTGCCGCCAGTCTCTCTCCCGCTTCCGTCGGCGAAACGCTGCGTGTCGTCCGGTTGAGCAGGCGCACGCCCATCCGGGCTTCCAGTCCCCGCATCATGTGGCTGAGCGTCGAGGGCGAAAGCCCCAGTTCATCCGCCGCCTTTCGAAAGCTGCGATGCGCGATGATCGTCGTGAAGGCCGTGAGGTCGTTGAATGTCGGCTTTTCATTCATGGGAAATTTTCACCATATTATGCAGGATTGAACGGATTATAGCACGAATGGATGCGGACTACCTTCTCTCTGGAAATTTCGGCCTCGGAAAATCACCGGCAAGCCGAAGAACGAAGGAGAATTATCATGTCCAAGACCTGGTTCATTACCGGCACGTCTTCCGGTTTCGGCCGGCTGTTGACCGAAAAGCTTCTGGCTCGGGGCGATCGTGTCGCGGCCACCTTGCGGCGCATGGATGCGCTGGACGATCTGCGCGCGACCTATGGCGACAAACTGTGGATCGCGAGCCTCGATCTCACCGATCAGCAGGCTGTCCGCACCACGGTCGATCGCGCCTTCACCGAGCTCGGCCGTATCGATGTGGTCGTCAACAATGCGGGCTATGGCCTGTTCGGTGCGGCGGAAGAAGTAAGCGACGAGGAAATCCGTAGACAGATCGACACCAACCTGATCGGCTCCATCCAGATCATTCGTGCAGCGCTGCCGCATCTGCGCGCCCAGGGCGGCGGGCTGATCCAGCAGGTTGCGTCCGAAGGCGGCCAGATCACCTATCCAAGCTTCTCGCTCTACCATGCAACCAAATGGGGTATCGAAGGTTTTGTCGATGCCGTTTCCAAGGAGGTCGCTCCCTTCGGCATCAAATTCACGATCGTCGAGCCCGGTCCGACGCGCACGGATTTTGCCAGGGGTCTGGCAATCGCGGAGCCGATGGATGTTTACGCGGATACACCCGCGGGCGACGTCCGCCGTGCGATTTTCAATGGCGGCTTCGATATCAAGGGCGACCCGAACCGGATGGCGGACGCGATGATCGCCTATGCCGACCAGGATAATCCTCCGCTGCGCCTGGCGCTCGGCAGCTCCACCTACCCGTCGATAAGGACAGCACTCGAAAGCCGCCTGGCCGAGCTGGAAGCCCATAAGGCGACGACGCTTGCCATGGATTTCGACGACTGATCCGCCAGAAGCGTTCCGGCGTCCCTTGGGGTGTTCACTGAGCATTCTCGGGGACGTCATTGAACCTCAATGCATGTCGGGCAAATATGTCGCATTGATTCCCATGTCGCCGGAGGAAACGCAGCATGTCCGATATCGTCCGCATCACCAGCGATGAACTCGTCGCCGAAATCTCCTCGCTCGGCTCCGAGATGCAGTCGTTGCAGACGACCGACGGCCGGGACTGGCTGTGGAACGGTGACGCTGCCTTCTGGACCGGTCGTTCGCCGATCCTTTTCCCGATCGTCGGAAAGGCGCCGGACAATCACGTCGCCGTCGATGGAATATCCTACGAGATGGGCCAGCACGGCTTTGCCCGCAGGGCCGAATGGCAGCTGGCCGATGCAAGCACGTCCACCTGCCGTTTCGAGCTTGAAAACTCGCAAGCGACGGAGACGGTCTATCCCTTCGCCTTCCTGCTTTCGCTCACCCATTCGCTGGAAGGCCGGAGCCTGACGGTGACGGCCGAAGTCGAAAACCGCGACAGCCGCCCGATGCCTTTCGGCCTCGGTTATCATCCGGCCTTTCTCTGGCCGCTGCCCGGCGCCGAAGGCAGGAAGCATGCGGTCACGCTCGATAATGGCGCAGAACCGCTTTTGACGCGCCTCCAGGATGGTCTCGTCACCGGCGACAGGCTGCCATCGCCTTTCTCCAGGGGCGGGCTGACGCTTGCGCATGAACTGTTCGAGGCCGATGCGATGATCTTCGCAGAAGGGGCAGGCGAGGGGCTGACCTATGCGGCCGAAGGCGGTCCGAGCCTGAAATTCTCCTTCGAAAACCTGCCCAATCTCGCACTCTGGCAAAAGGTCGGCGCACCCTTCCTCTGTGTCGAACCCTGGCACGGCACGGCAGCGGAGGCGGGCGGTTCCCCGGAACTGGCGCGGCGTCCCTACACGACGATCCTGCCGGTTGGCGAAAAGGCACGTTTCACATTCTCGGTCACGGTCATCGATCCTTGAAAGTGATGCCGAAGGCAACGCCTTGGTCGGGTGTGGTAACTCCCTGCCTGACCAATTCAGGTCGTGAGATTGAACCGATTTATTCGGATACACTCTCATCTAAACTCTCGAAAACGTTATGATTTGCCCGATTTCATGCTGCGGTGCGACATAATTCGCATCGGCTTGTCGTGTTCTTCTCGCAGGTGCGAAATGATCGCTCCCTAACCCCGCCGGACCGAGGAAAGCCTCGAAAAGTCCGACGTCCGGCTAGCACGAGGAACAGACCATGGGCGACCTTCTGAAAGGCATCTCCAGTTTTCGCGGCGCGGTTTTCCCGGACAATTCGGCTCTCTATCAAAAGCTCGCAAGGGAAGGGCAGAGACCGCAGGCACTGATGATTTCCTGCGCCGACAGCCGGGTCATGCCGGAAACAATTACCCAGTCGGGACCGGGCGAACTTTTCGTCTGCCGCAACGCCGGCAATATCGTGCCGCCGTTCCAGACCATGAACGGCGGTGTCTCGTCGGCGATCGAATATGCAGTCGTGGCGCTCGGCGTGCGCGACATCATCGTTTGCGGCCATTCCGATTGCGGTGCGATGAAGGGCCTGTGCCATCCCGAGCTTCTGGGAGCGATGCCGAATGTCGCCGCCTGGCTCAAGCATAGCCATGCCGCCCGTTCCATTGTCTGCGAAGCCTATCCGCAGACATTGGACGAGAAGGAGAAAATCCGTGCCGTCGCCATGGAAAACGTCGTTGTCCAGCTCGATCACCTGCGCACCCACCCCTCCGTCGCCGCCAGGCTCGCCAAGGGCGAGGTGACGCTGCATGGCTGGTTCTTCGATATCGAGACCGGCAATGTGCTGATCTATGACGGCACCGCTTCCAGGTTCATCGAGGTCGAGGACGGGCAGCCGCTTCCTGTCGCGGTTACCGGCCGCGAAATACCGCAGGTCGTGCCTTTTCCGGCTCGCGCCGATACGCAGGGCAGGGCAGTGCATCCTTAAGGTTTTCGGGCCTCTTTCATCTCCGCTGAACTGTCTCACGGCCGCGGCCGTGGGATCCCCAACCACAATCCCGGGCCGATGCCGCAAGGCCAGGCTTTCCGTGACGGATCGCCTGGCCGGCGAACCGCCCGCCTGATCGGGATGAAAAACACAAGGTTGAGAATTCAGTATGGTTCTACCGCAATCTGCCCGTCTTCACCGGATGCTCGGTTATATCGGATGGCCGCTTGCCCTGCTTTTCGTTTGGGATATCGCCGTCACCGTCGCCTATGTCTACCTGCCCCATCCGGGGCTGGAGCTTCCCGTTCTGCCGATGAGCCTTCTCGGCTCCGCGCTCGTGCTGTTTCTCGGATTTCGAAATAACAGCGCCTATGCCAGATGGTGGGAGGCCCGCACGCTTTGGGGCGCCATGGTCAACGCTTCCCGTTCCTATGCTCGCGAAGTCTATCACCTGATCGACAGCAATCCTGACAGCGACAAGCTGAGGCACGATCTGGTCGTTCGCCAGATCGCCTATGTCAATGCTCTGCGTTGCCACCTGCGCCGGCAGCCGCCATTCGAGCATATCGAGAATTTCCTGCCCGATGAAGAGATCAGGAGGCTGGAAGGCGTTTCCAACATACCCAACGCGATCCTCAACCGGACTGCCGAGCTTCTTTCACAGGCTGAAGCAAATGGATGGGTTGATACCTTCCGCAGGGTTCAGATCGAAACCGTACTGGTCGACATGAGCAATTCCCAAGGCGGGATGGAACGCATCAAGAATACGCCGCTGCCGCGCGAATACGGTTATTTCCCAACCCTTTTCGTGCATTTCTTCTGCATTCTGCTGCCGATCGGGCTGGTCGATACATTGACCATCTACACGCCGCTTGCCTCGTCCGTCGTGGGCTTCATGCTGCTGGCCATGGACCGTATCGGTGCGGACCTGCAGGACCCGTTTGAAAACCGCGCGCACGACGTACCGCTCACCTCGATCTGCCGCACGATCCAGATCGATCTCGAACATCTGGTCGGCACGGCCAAGCCCGCAAAGCCGCTTCAGCCAGTCGCCCATGTTCTGTGGTGAAGCCTGAAAGGCGGCGGCTCGATCGGCCGCCGCCTTTCCCGTTATCCTCACCTGGTGAAAGCCTTCATTCCACCGGCCTGAAGTTCATCGCATGGCCGTTGATGCAGTAGCGCAGGCCGGTCGGCGGCGGGCCGTCGGGAAAGACGTGGCCCAGATGTCCGCCGCAATTGGCGCAGCGCACTTCGGTGCGCACCATGCCGTGCGATGTGTCGCGCAGCTCGTCGACCACGCCGGGTCTGACCGCCTCGAAATAGCTCGGCCAGCCGCAGCCGGAATCGAATTTCGTGTCGGAGACGAACAGGTCTTCACCGCAGCCGGCGCAGCTATAGATGCCCTTTTCCTTCGAATTCCAGTATGGCCCGGTAAAGGCGCGTTCCGTGCCGGCCTGGCGAAGAATATAATACTGTTCCGGCGTCAGTTCTTCACGCCATTCGGCGTCGCTCTTCGATGTCTTGGGGGTGCTGATCGAGGACATGACGGTTCCTTTCGTTTGTCCCTTAGATAGGTGCGCTGACACCGCGAATAAAGATGCTTTGTATCCACTTGTGCTTGAGGCGCCGGGCTGATTCACTTAAGGGAGTGCACGTGCTTTTTGATCGAAGGTGCGAAGCGGAGGAGAGCATAGCTGCAAGTCTACTGGTCAAAAGTGTACCGGCAAAATATCCTGGCAAATGCGCGGGCATGCGAATGGACTGCGCTCCTTCCGGCCGCGGCGGGCGCAATTTTGCGGTGCTTGCGTCAATTCGTCCCATTCGCTTTCCCCAAGTCTACTCAAGGATGCAAGCGGCCTTCGATGCGCAAGCGGTCGTATCCGGACTGTTTTTGCCCGCCGTTCGTCTTCGTCCGGACGGCATTTTGACCTTGGTGGAGGCTCTCGTCCGGTCCTTCTTCGCGCGCAGATTGCCCCGCTATCCGCGCATTTGCCCGCAATCGAGCGTTTATGCTGGTTATTCCATGGCGAATCAGTCTGGTTGCAGCGAAACGACGCGCGTCAATAATGAATAATGTTTTTCAGACGGTATTTATAAGCGCGCGATGATTGTAAAGTCGCCTTTTTGCCAGCAATAAATGTCAGAAATATGCGATATTCGTTGGGAAATCACTCGGCATTACTAGATTTCGCAATTGGACTTTCCAGATTGTAGTGATAATTGAATAGAAGTAGAGCAATGATGCTGTTGTAGACTTCGAATTTACCGCGTATTTATCTGAATTAGATCGGCCTTGATAAGGTCGCTTCGGATGAACTGGACGAATAGGCGGTTTGCGGAGGCTACATGCAGCATCTGGTGACGATCCGTTTTTCTCGTAGGAAGCTTAGGGGTAGGCTTCTGTCCTTGGACGCTGCGCGAAGGTTCGGATCTCGTCGCCATCGCTCGACTACGGAAGATGCCGCGGAGGTCGCGGCAGGCACCGTATATAAGTCGAACAGGAGACCGGAAATGACAGATATGGCACTGGGCAAGAGTCCCGAGTTGCTGGTGGAACTCACCGCAGACATCGTGGCTGCCTATGTGAGTAACCACGTAGTTCCCGTCGGCGATCTCTCCAATCTGATTGCAGACGTGCATACCGCATTGAGCGGCACATCCTCCCCGACCCCGGTCGTCGCAGCGGTTGAAAAGCCGAAGCCGCCGGTGCCGATCAAGAAGTCTATCGAGGAAGATTATCTGATCTGCCTCGAAGATGGTCAGAAGTTCAAGTCGCTGAAGCGCCATCTGATGACCCATTACAATATGACGCCGGATGAATACCGCGAAAAGTGGGGCCTTCCCGCCGATTATCCGATGGTCGCTCCGGCCTATGCGGAAGCGCGTTCGCGTCTTGCGAAGGAAATGGGTCTCGGCCAGCGCCGCAAGCGCGCCCGCAACTGATCTGCCGATATTGGCCGGGCTTTGTCCGGCCACAAGCAACTCTTCAAGGCAGCGGCGTCTCGCGAAAGCGGCTGGCGACCTTGCCCTGGGATTGAGCAGAAGTCGAAGTTGAAGCGATCACGGCCATCCGGTGTTGCTCGGGAATATTTGCGCAAAAGACATGCGATAGCAAAAGACATGCGATAAAAGTAGGCTGGAGGCGTCCGAAGCAAATCCGAAGGGTTGCGAGACGCTTTGACGGCCACCGAAAAGCCGGGCCTTGCCCGGCTTTTGCTTATGCGCTTCTCTTTGCAGAGGCGGTGTCCACAATATCCCTTGTATGGAGATATGGGGATGGTGAGGAGAAAAAAATCCTATTTACCTGTGCTAAAAACAGAAAAAGAACAGCCATTTCAATGGATGGTCAAAAAGTGACGCCATCGGGCATTCCCCGTTCGTCCTCAGGGTGTATGAATTAATTCCTATTCGAAAAGGAGTTGTCATGCCTTTTGAGACCTCGAACACTCAGGCGACGTCGAAGAGCAGCGGGCGTGCTGATACGCTCTCCTACAATATCGGTGCGGTTCCGCTTGTTGCCGATGCAAGGCCTACCTATCCCGCAAGCCTTCCCGCCCGTATCGTCTGCCGCATCGTCAGCCAGATTACCGCGGAAACGATCTCGCTGCTGAGCGATCGCATCATCGTTCGCCACGAGCGGCGGCGGCCTTCCTGTCATGTCCGGCAGATCGCCATGTATGTCTGCCATGTGGCGCTCAGGATGCCGTTCGGTGATATCGGCGCGGCGTTTGGCCGGGACCGCACGACCGTCGGTCATGCCTGCCATGTCGTCGAGGACCGGCGTGATGATGCCGCCTTCGATGAATTCGTCTCGGCGATCGAACGCATGGCGACGGCCGTCTTCCAGTCGGCGGATATTTCCGGTCGTGAGGGGCATTCATGAGGCAGGCATCGAGGACGTCGAAAGTGAAAACGGATCAGGCGCCGGCTTCTTCGCGCCAGGCCGCACCGTCAAAAAGCCTGGTTCAACTGGTGCGGCAGGTGGTGGGCGCCGGAGACGAGGGGCTGGCGATCGGCACAAGCACGGGCGAAACCATCCTCCTTGGCCCGCAGCAGCGCTCTTATCCCGAGACGGTTTTGCAGCAGGCCGTGTCGCTTGGCCTCGTCCGCCGGTCGGACAAACTTGTGAAGGCGACAGCCGAAGCCCGCAGTTTCCTGCGCCGCGCCCTGGCCGTTGCTGGAATGGAAGGCGAGGGCGGATTTGCCGGTCAGCATGGCGATATCGTTCAGACCACGGTGGAAATCGACGGCGCTCGTCAGCCGGTCAGCCGCAATCTCGACGACACGCCGCTTTCGAGCCTTAAGCGCCTGAAAGACAAGACCGGCATGCCGNNATGCCGTTCTTCCCTGCGGAAACCATCAGCGCCGGCGAAACGCTGCTCGACGATTTTACCCGCGCCCAACTGCAGCCGCGCATCACCTCGTCCTGGGAGCCGCGGCTTTCCTCGCGCGGCAAGGGAGAGCGGGGTGGGCTTGCCGATATTGCCGCAAGCGCGATTGAAGCGCGGCGGCGTTTTGCAGGTGCGATGGAGGCGATGGGACCGGAACTTGCAGGCGTTGCCGCCGATGTCTGCTGTTTCGGCAAGGGGCTGGAACTGGTGGAACGTGAACGGCAATGGCCGGTGCGCTCCGCCAAGCTGATGTTGCGCACCGCACTTCTGGCGCTTGCCCGCCATTATGCTCCGCCGCCACGCAACACGGAGCGACGCCGCAACCATCACTGGGGAGCCGACGATTTTCGCCCCGCCGCCGAAGCCTATGGCAGCAGCGGTAATCGGCCGCCAGCTTAAGCCGCAGCCTTCAGGCTTGCCTCTTCACGGATGCGCTTGACCATCGAGCGCAATCCGTTGGCGCGCTGCGACGAGAGATGCTCGACCAGCCCGATCTGGTTGAAGATGTCGATCGCATCGGTGGCGACGATTTCCGAAGCGCGCTTGCCGGAATAGGTGGCCAGCACGATGGCGACGAGCCCGCGCACGATATGGGCGTCGGAATCGCCCTCGAATGTCATCACCGGATCGGCGCTCTGATCCTCGACATGGCTCACCAGCCACACCTGGCTGGCGCAGCCCTGCACCTTGTTCTCCGCGGTCTTCTGCCCGTCGGCGAGGTCGGGCAGTGCCTTGCCGAGTTCGATCACATAGCGATAGCGGTCTTCCCATTCGTCCAGGAAGGCAAAGTCGTCGATGATCTGGGAAAGGTCTGCCATGGTCTCGTCCGGTATTGTCTGATCTGTTCCATATAGGTCTTTTGCGCGTCGATAACAGAAGAAATTGCCGCCTCTTGGCTGCCGCCGGATTGTTTGCCGCATCCGCTAAGGCCCCGTTCGTCGCTTCACATCCGGTGGAGCTGGCCGATTTCGGTAGAAAATGGAACCATAATCCTGCTAGTATCAACTCAAAGCGCGTGCTGCGGTGCTGCGGGTTCCCCCGAAATCCACGGAGACTTCGATCAACCTCTCGCAAGGAGCGTGAACCCATGTCTTCGAAAACACCTTCGAAAACCGCCAAGGGCCGCATTCAGTCCACCCTTCGCCAGTTTCTCGATAACGAGGCCGCCGGCGGCATCATCCTGATGGTCGTCGCGGCACTTGCCATCGTGACGGCGAACTCGCCGCTGGCCGAAACCTATTTTCAAATCCTGCATGTCTATCTTGGTCCGCTCAGCCTCCTGCACTGGATCAACGACGCGCTGATGGCAGTCTTTTTCCTGCTCGTCGGTCTGGAGATCAAGCGCGAGATGCTCGATGGCCAGCTGTCGAGTTGGAGCCGGCGCATCCTGCCGGGGGCGGCAGCCGCCGGCGGAATGGCCTTTCCGGCCTTGTTCTACGTCTATTTCAACGGGGCAGATCCGGCAGCCATAAGGGGCTGGGCCATTCCGACAGCCACCGACATCGCCTTTGCGCTCGGCGTGCTTTCGCTGTTCGGAAACCGCGTCCCCGCATCGCTGAAGATCTTTCTCGCAGCACTCGCCATCATCGATGACCTTGGGGCGGTCATCGTCATCGCGCTTTTCTATACGGCGCAACTGAACTTGCTGGCGCTTGCCGTCGCCGCCATCGTGATCGGCAATCTCATCATCTTCAACCGCTCGGGCGTGAGAAAACTCTGGCCCTATCTGGTTCTTGGCGCCGTGCTCTGGGTGCTGGTCTTCGCATCCGGCATCCATGCGACGCTTGCCGGCGTCATCCTCGCGCTCGCCATTCCGCTGAAGCTCACCCCCGGCGCGCCGGAGGCAGAGCACAAGGATTCACCCCTCCATAAACTGGAGCATCACCTGCAAAAGCCGGTCGCCTTTGTCATCGTCCCGATCTTCGGCTTCGCCAATGCCGGCGTCTCCTTTGCCGGCGTGTCGCCGTCCGTTCTGGCCGATCCGCTGACCTTGGGCGTCGCAACGGGACTGGTGCTTGGAAAACTGTTTGGCGTACTTGGAACCGTCACGCTGCTCGTCAAGCTCCGCCTTGCGGAACTCCCGGCCCATGCCGGCTGGGGCCAGATGACCGGCGTCGCCCTTCTCTGCGGCATCGGCTTCACCATGTCGCTCTTCATCGCGCTTCTAGCCTTCGATGATCCAGCCATGCAGGACGGCGCCAAGATCGGCATCCTCATGGGCTCGGTGGTATCTGGCGTGCTCGGTTCGATCTTTCTGACGGTTTTCGGGCGCCGGAGAGGGGCGAAGCCCGGTACCCCTTGAAACTGGGCTGCTGACCGGATTGTGCCGATAGGAGACGGCATCCTTGGGATGGATCATCTTTTCTCAGGTTGCCCCGGCACTAATGAAATTGCCACCTCTTTCGCTCTGATGAACCCGTCGAGTCCGTAGCAGGGTAGCAATTCAACCTCGATATCGTCTTCCTCTTCAGGCAAGGCGTAGTAGCCAGTACGGCCTCTGTCGGTCGCGCGCTGCAGGCGAAGACCTGCGATGACGTTCTGCTGGCTGAAGCCGTCCAATTGAAGATCCATGATGTCGATGAACCTGAACGTCACAATGGCATGTCTGTCCAGCACGCAATAGCCGTCGGGATCAACCTCTCCGGTCATGACCCAGCCGTGTATCTTCAACTCGCTGGCACCTGTTCTTTGAAGAGATAGGCTGAGAATCTCGGCATCGTGAAAGCTTGGCACCTCTCCAAACCATGCGAGAAGTTCGTCGCCTCCGGTCACGTCTGAATATTGCATTGATCCCCCACCGCTTGGGTTTCCAGAATATCACTGCGGAGAGGCCTTGCAACGCTTGCCTGAGGATCGGTCTGGGCCGAAGCCATGCGGATCGTTTGGCGTGGCCTGCCTCCCTTCCCACCCACCAAAAAAATCGCCGCAAGGACCAAAAATCCTTGCGGCGCCAGCAATTGCTGATTTCAGGGCGGGCAGTCAGGCGCCGGGACCCGTTGGCACTGATGCCCGGCGCAAGTGGTAAAATTCGAAGATGAGATCGGTTATTGCACCGGGCGCCTTTGCGGCAATGGCACGGAAGCGGGGGGTACGGAACCGGTATGGATCGGCGTGGAGGACGCGATCGACTGGGTCTTGACCGCATCGGCCGGGAAAGGCGTCGGGTCGGGATCCTGTTTCAGCGCCACATCGGCAGTGTCGGCGGCTCGCCTGCCGTTGAAATGGCTGTCGAGCAGCTGAAAGGCGACATGCGCGCCTTCGGCGGCCCGCACACCAAGCACCGAAAGCGTCTCGGCGCCCTTTTCGCAGACATCCGGCTTTTCGGCGCAGAGCCCGGCAATATAACTATAAGCGCCGGTCGCCGCCGAGATCGCGTCGCCCATCTGAACGGCGCCGGCTCCCTCGGGAACCGCAAGCGGCCTGTTGCTGAAGTAGGAAAGCACCACCAGCACGGCTGCGAAGAAGACACTTCCCTTGATCAGAAACCACATTGCCCTGTCCTGCGCTCATTCTTTTCCACAGCAGAGCTTCTCTGCCGGGTTGCGGTCTGTGCCGCTTCTGAACACCACGGTAGATAGGGCAAGCAAATATCCCTTTGACGCTACCGCTCGAATTTATCTAAAATTTGAGCTAAGTCGGCCCAGGATCCGATATTGACTCATCCCGGGCCGCCTTTGTCTCAAACTTTAGCGAACTGCGTTAAGTATAAAGGCAGCGCATCTCTGAAAGGCAAGGCGTTTTGGCGGCGGGCCCTTGCCACAATCGTTAACATCACAAGAAAAATCGAGATAAATCCGTCGCTTACCGACCGTTAACCACGATTGGAGAAGTGCGGCCCATTCTGTGCCAAAGCCGGAATTGCGGGCTTTTGGGAACTGAGGGAATCACACACTTTATCCTTTCCTTAAGCCGCGGAAGCCTAATGTGACCGCGTAAAACGAGTTCGTGTCAGGGTATTGAGTGCGCGTATTGGGTAACATTGGCGAGAAGGCCGTGAACGTGGTCGACAAGACCGCGGAACGCTGGCTGGCGCGCCTGGGTGGCGACGTGGTGCGGGGAACCGACATCACGCTTCTGCGCCGCATGGTGCTTGCCGCAGGCGCCGCTCTCGTCACCCTTCCGCTTGGTCTCACCGCTCTTCTGCGCCCGGTTCTGGCGCTGCCGGTCGGTGCCGCCGT
>DLSX01000258.1:6231-145867 GCA_002500765.1 Neorhizobium sp. UBA7851 | reverse complement strand
CCGTGGTGCGCGGCCGCATGGGCGGCTCGGCAATGACCGCCGCCGCGGTCAACGCGCTGGCGAGGGCAGGCCTGTGAACGCCGCCATCATCAAGGGCAAGCTTACCGGCGTCGGCACCGGTCCGGGCGATCCGGAACTGATGACGCTGAAGGCGGTACGCGCTGTTCAACAGGCCGATGTCATCGCCTTCTTCTGCAAGAAGGGTTCGACCGGCAATGGCCGCGCCATCGTCGAGGCGCATATCCGCCCCGGCACGATCGAGCTGCCGCTCGTCTATCCGGTGACGATCGAGACGCACAAGGACGAGGCAGACTACAAGAACCCGATCAACGATTTCTTCGATCGATCGGCCGAGGAAATCGCCGCCTATCTTGATGCCGGCAAGAATGTTGCAGTGCTGAGCGAAGGCGATCCGCTGTTCTACGGTTCCTATATGCACCTGCATCTGCGGCTGAAGGATCGCTATCAGGCCGACGTGATTGCGGGCGTCACCGCCATGTCGGGCTGCTGGTCGATGACCGGCCTGCCGCTGGTGCAGGGCGACGACATCTTGAGCGTGCTGCCCGGCACACTGTCGGAAGAAAAGCTCGCAGAAAGGCTCGCAGTTACGGACGGCGCCGTGATTATGAAGGTTGGCCGTAACTTGCCGAAAATCCGCCGCGCCTTGGCATCGGTCGGAAAGCTTTCCGGCGCGCTCTATGTCGAGCGCGGCACGATGGCGAATGGCGCAGCCGAGCGACTGGAGACACGCGACGAAAGCCCCGCGCCCTATTTCTCCATCGTGCTCGTTCCCGGCTGGACGACAAGACCGCAAGGGGAAAAGAAATGACCGGGTCGCTGACCGTTGTCGGCCTCGGCCCCGGCAATCCCGACCAGATGACGCCGGAAGCTCTCGCAGCAGTTACGGCATCCACCGACTTTTTCGGCTATTTCCCGTATATAGACCGCCTGAACCTCAGGGCAGACCAGCGCCGCCACGCTTCAGACAACCGCGAGGAACTGGCGCGCGCCAAGGCAGCGCTTGATATGGCGGCCAAGGGCGGCAAGGTCTGCGTCGTTTCCGGCGGCGATCCGGGTGTCTTTGCCATGGCGGCGGCGGTTTGCGAAGCGATCGATGACGGCCCGGCCGAATGGCGCGATATCGAACTGTCCGTCGTGCCGGGCGTTACTGCCATGCTTGCGGTTGCCGCCAAGGCTGGGGCGCCGCTTGGCCATGATTTCTGCGCCATATCGCTGTCGAACAACCTGAAACCCTGGGCGATCATCGAGAAGCGTCTCGTGGCGGCTGCCACGGCAGGCTTCGTCATGGCCTTCTATAATCCGATCAGCAAGGCACGCCCGCACCAGCTGGGCGAGGCTTTCGACATTCTGCGTGCCCACCTGCCCGGCTCCGTACCGGTGATCTTCGGCCGTGCAGCAGGCCGGCCCGACGAGGCGATCCGCATTGTGCCGCTCGAAGAAGCGCAGGGTGAGATGGCCGATATGGCGACCTGCGTGATCGTCGGCACGGCCGAGACCCGGTTGATCAAGCGGACGGACAAAAGACCGATCGTCTATTCGCCGCGTTTTTTAGCGGAGAATTTCCAGTGACGCACCATGCCGGCGAGTTCCTCGACGCTTCTGGCCGATGGCACATCCGGCAGACGGGGCCGTTCGATCAGCACGACCTCGATGCCGAGCCGTCGGGCGGCATCGATCTTGCCGACGCTGGAGGCACCTCCGCTATTCTTCGAGACGATGAGATCGATCGCATGCTGTTCAAGCAACTGGATCTCGTCCCATTCGGAGAACGGGCCGCGCGCGGTGATATAGGAAACGTTCGGCAGTTTCAGCGGCGGTTCGACCGGATCGACGCTGCGCACCAGGTAGGAGTGCTGCGGCATTGCTTCGAAAGGCAGCAGTTCCTGCCGGCCGAGCGTCAGAAAAACCCGGCGCGGAGCAATGTCGAGGGCTTGGACGGCGGCCGCGATATCGGCAACCTCCTGCCAGCGATCACCTTTCTGTCGCGACCATGCTGGACGGCGCAAAGCGAGAATATCGACACCCGCCAGCGCCGCCGCCTCGGCAGCGTTTCGCGAGATGTTCGCCGCAAACGGATGCGTCGCATCGATCAGAAGATCCACCTTCTTTTCGCAAAGAAATGCGGCAAGCCCATCGGCACCACCGAAACCGCCGATGCGAACCGGCACGGGCTGTTCGGCCGGTGCCTTGGTGCGACCGGCAAGCGACAGCAGGATATCGTAATCGGGGCTCGTCGAAAGCCGGGCGGCAAGCGCCTTGGCTTCGGCCGTGCCACCCAGAATGAGGATGGAGTAGGTCAAATTGCCTCCTGAATCAGAGAAACAAGCTTTAAACCAAAGCCGCTGGCTGTCCATTGTCGGGATCGGCGAGGATGGCGTGAAAGGACTGGGCGATCGCGCCAAGGCGGCGATAGCCGATGCTTCGGTCGTCTTCGGCGGCAAGCGGCATCTGGAGCTTGCAGCGCCCCTGATAAAAGGCCAGGCACGGCCATGGCCGACCCCTTTCGATGCGGCGATGCGCGATGTCGTGGCGCTGAGAGGACAGAAAGCCTGCGTGCTCGCATCCGGCGATCCCTTTTTTTATGGCGTCGGCGTGACCCTGTCGCGTCAGATCGGCTCCGACGAGTTTACCACCTATCCTTCATCCTCGGCTTTCTCGCTTGCGGCTTCGCGACTTGGCTGGGCGCTGCAGGATATCGAGACTGTTTCTCTGCACGGCCGCCCGATCGATCTGATCAGACCACTGCTGCATCCGGGTCGACGGATCATTGCACTGACCTCCGACGAAAAAGGCCCTCGGGAGCTGGCGGAACTGCTGACGAAAAGCGGGGTTGGTCGATCGAGAATGACCGTATTGGAGGCGCTGGGCGGTGAGGCCGAGAAGATGCGCACCTGCGAGGCCGGGGAATTCGCACTGCAGGATATCAATGTCCTCAATGTCGTGGCCATCGAGGTGATCGCAAGTGCCGATGCGCGCGTTCTGCCGCGGGGTTTCGGGCTGGATGACGCGCTTTTCGAACATGACGGGCAGATCACCAAGCGTGAAATCCGGGCGCTGACACTTTCGGCGCTCAGCCCTCGGCGAGGTGAACTGCTCTGGGATATCGGCGCCGGCTCCGGCTCGATCGGTATCGAATGGATGCTGGCCGACCCGTCGATGCGAGCGATTGCCATCGAGGCGAATTCGGAGCGTGCCGCCCGGATCAAACGCAATGCGGCCAGTTTTGGCGTGCCGGGGTTGTTGCTTATCGAAGGAGAAGCGCCGTCTGCGCTCGCCGGACTGCCGCAACCCGATGTGATCTTCATCGGCGGCGGTGGCAGCGAACCGGGTGTCTTCGACGCAGCCTTAGCGGCACTAAAGCCCGGTGGCCGGATGGTTGCCAATGCCGTTACATTGGAAATGGAAGCGGTGCTGCTGGCGGCACAGGCGAAACTCGGCGGCAATCTGATCCGCATGGAAGTTTCACGCTCGGCGCCGGTGGGCGCGATGCAGGGTTGGAAGCCGGCAATGCCGGTAACTCAATGGACATGGATCAAAGGAATGCAATCATGATCGTTGCCGGTCTCGGCTGCCGTAAGGGCAGCACGCGCGATGAGCTTCTGTCGGCGCTCGATGCCGCCTGTGTGGAAGCCAAAATTTCACGGCAATCCATCACGGCGCTCGCAACCGGCGAGATCAAGCGCGAGGAAGCCGGCATTCTGCAATTGGCCGAGATGCTGGGCCTGCCGCTCCATATCGTAGCGGACGACGCCCTGATGGAAGCGGAACCGCGGACGAAAACCGTGTCACGGCATAGCCTGGCGAAAACGCTGTCCTCCAGCCTTTCGGAAGGTGCCGCGCTGGCAGCAGCCGGCGAGACGTCGGAAATTATCGTGCCGAGGCTGATATCGCAGGGCGCCACCTGCGCACTGGCAGAACTGAAAGAACAAGCATGACCGTCCATTTCATCGGCGCAGGACCGGGTGCCGCAGACCTGATTACCGTACGCGGTCGCGATATTCTCGCCCGCGCGCCGGTCTGCCTTTATGCCGGCTCGATCATGCCGAAAGAGCTGCTCGACTGGTGCCCGAAGGATGCGCGGATCGTCGATACCGGGTCTCTGTCGCTGGACGAGATCGAAGCCGAATATGTTGCAGCCCATAAAGCCGGCAAGGATGTGGCGCGGCTGCATTCCGGCGATCTCTCCGTCTGGAGCGCGGTTGCCGAGCAGATCCGCCGGCTGGAAAAACACGGGATCGATTATACGCTGACGCCGGGTGTCCCCTCCTTCGCCGCCGCAGCCGCCGCCCTGAAGCGCGAACTGACCATCCCGGAAGTGGCACAGAGCCTCGTTCTCACGCGCGTGTCCGGTCGCGCCTCGAAAATGCCGGAAGGCGAAACGCTGAAGGCTTTCGGCGCGACCGGCGCGACGCTGGCGATCCATCTCGCCATCCATGCGCTGGGGAAAATCGTCGAAGAACTGACGCCGCTTTATGGCGCCGATTGCCCAGTCGCGATCGTCGTGCGTGCCTCCTGGCCGGAAGAACGGATCATCCGCGGCACGCTTGCCTATATCGAGGCGAAACTGGCGGAAGAGCCGGCCGAACGCACGGCCCTGATCTTTGTTGGCAAGGGGCTGGGTGCATCCGATTTCGTCGAGAGCCAACTATACAATGCCGACTATGTAAGGCGTTTTCGCCCCGGCTGGGATCAATTCAGCAAGGATCACGCCGATAAGGGGTCGGAATGATCGGAGGGGGTAAACTCCGTCTTGCCGACAAGCTGACCTTGCCGATCGAAGACCAGAATTTCAAGAGCGATATCCGGAGTATGAAGCGCCTTGGCCGCCGTTTTCCAGGCGAGTGCCGCAATGCGGTTGCCAAGCGGAAACCCGCTTTCATCGGCAAGCTGGAAGGCATGCGACACGGTATTGGCCGCGGTAATGCGCGCCACCAGATCGGCTGCCGCACCGGCTTCGGCAGCGACCTTTGCCAGAGCCTCGAGATCGGCAAGCCCACGCTTGGAATGCACGTCGAGCATGCCCTGGGAAAGCTTGGTCATCTTGGCGACGCCGCCGGCAATCGTGACCTTCGGCACCGGATGGCTGCGGAGATATTTCAGCATGCCCCCGACGAAATCGCCCATGTCGATCAGCGCGATCTCGGTGAGGCCGTGATGTGCCTGCGCCGCCTTTTCGGACACATTGCCGGTCGCCCCGGAAACGTGGTCGAGACCGGCTGCCCGCGCCACATCGATGCCGCGCCATATGGAATGGATCCACGATGCGCAGGAGAACGGAATGACGATCCCGGTCGTGCCGAGGATCGATATGCCGCCCAGGATTCCGAGCCGGCCGTTGAGGGTTCGTTCGGCAATCTTCTCGCCATCGGCAACCGAGATCTCGACCTCGAAATCCCGCTCGCCATGGCAGACCTCCAGGATCGCCTGGGAGATCATCTTGCGCGGCACCGGATTGATCGACGGTTCGCCGGGCGGCAGCGGCAGGCCAAGCCGCGTCACGGTGCCGACGCCAGGCCCCGCCTTGAAGGTGATGCCGGTGCCGGGCAACCCACGGCGCACTGTGCTCATGATCAGCGCGCCATGGGTGACATCCGGATCATCGCCGGCATCCTTGACGATGCCTGCCTTGGCAAATCCACTGCCCTTCTCTTCCATGGCAAGAGCGAAGGCCGGGCGCTGCCCACCGGGCAAGGTCACCTCTACCAGGGCCGGAAACTCGCCGGTCATCAACGCAAGACAGGCGGCCTTACTGGCGGCCGCCGCACAGGTACCCGTCGTCCATCCACGACGCAGGTTCTTGCTTTCTGTTTCAATGGCCGCTTCCATGGCCGTTTCTATAGCCCGACCGCCACCGGCCGGCAAAAGGTTTGAATATGTCCGTGAATGAACAGCTGGAAACGATCGTCGATGCCCCGGATTTCGCCCCCGGCCACGTATGGCTGGCGGGTGCCGGCCCCGGTCATCCGCGTTATCTGACGCTGGAAGTGGCCGATGCGCTGAAAAAGGCGGATGTGATCGTGCATGATGCGCTGGTTTCTGACGGCGTGCTGGCGCTGGCGGTGACAAAAGACCTGATCTTCGTCGGCAAACGCGGCGGCAAACCATCCGTCGCGCAGGACGATATCACCGCCAAACTGATCGAACTGGCAAAGGCTGGCAAGCGTGTCTTGCGGCTGAAGGGCGGCGATCCCTTCATCTTCGGCCGCGGCGGCGAGGAAGCGGAAGCGCTGGTGAAGGAAGATATTCCCTTCCGCGTACTGCCCGGCATGACATCCGCCTTGGCGGCCCTCGCCTCGGCCAACATCCCCGCCACGATGCGCGGCATCAGCCGCTCGATCACGCTGGCAACCGGTCACGCTGCCGGCACGCCCGGCGATCTCGACTGGAAGGCGCTGGCAAAAACCGGCGAACCGATCGTCGTTTATATGGGTGTCAGCACGATCGGAACGATCGCACAATTGCTGATGGAAGGCGGCCTTGCCGCAGACACGCCCGTTGCCGTGCTGATGGCCGCAACCACGCCGGACGAACGCTCGATGACGGCGACACTTGCCACCGTCGAAGCGGAAGTTGAGCGCCAGCATTTTACCGCACCGGCACTGATCATCATCGGCAGGATCGTTTCCATGCAGGCTATCCTGTCCGGTCAGGCCGTTCTTTCGGGCAAGACCCCATGACCGCCCGCGCCCTCATCATCGGCGCACCGCGCTCCGGCTCTGGCAAGACGAGCGTCACGATCGGCCTGCTTCGGGCGTTTCAGCGGCGCGGCGTGAAGGTGCGCGGCGTAAAGACCGGGCCGGATTATATCGACCCCGGCTTTCACGAGGCGGCAACCCGCCTGCCCGGCCTCAATCTGGACAGCTGGGCGATGGCACCCGATCTTCTGCGCCATCTGGCGCGAGAACAGGCCGATGATGCCGAGCTGATCCTGATCGAAAGCGCCATGGGCCTGTTCGACGGCATCGTTACCGAACCCAATCGCTCCGGCGCCGCATCCGATCTGGCCCGGCTTTTCGGCTTGCCAGTGCTTCTGGTGCTCGACGTTTCCGGCCAGAGCCAGACGGCGGCGGCAATCGCCTGCGGTTTCATGCATTACGACCCGGACGTGAAGATGGCCGCCTGCGTGCTGAACAGGGCCGGCAGCGAGCGACACAAGAAGCTTTCCGGCGATGCGATCGAGACACTTGGCCTGCCTGTCGTCGGCACCGTGCTGCGCGATCCGACACTGACGCTGCCGGAACGCCATCTCGGCCTCGTCCAGGCGAGCGAGCATCCCGAAATGGATGTGCATATCGATCGTCTGGCCGATACGATGGAACGCTCGCTCGATCTCGATGCGATTTTTGCCGCAGCAAAACCCTTCGATGTTCCAATGGGTTCGACGGAAAAAGCACTGCCACCGCCGGGCCAGAGAATAGCGCTTGCCGAAGACGCGGCCTTTACCTTTCTCTATCCGCATATCAAGCGGCAATGGCGCGCCATGGGTGCGGAGATCATTCCGTTTTCCCCGCTTGCCGACGAAGCGCCACCGGCCGATTGCGACATCTGCTGGCTACCAGGTGGGTATCCCGAACTGCATCCCGCCAAGCTGGCGGCCGCCGACAATTTCAAGGCAGGCCTGAAGAGCTTCGCCGAAACGAAACCCGTTCACGGCGAATGCGGCGGCTACATGGTGCTGGGCGAGGCCTTGGAGGATGCCGATGGCGTGATCCACGCCATGACCGGGCTTCTCTCCCACGCCACTAGCTTTGCGAAGCGCAAGATGAATCTCGGCTACCGCCAGGCACGCCTGCTGGGACCTTCCGCGATTGGTTCGGCCAACGACCTGATCCGTGGCCATGAGTTCCATTACGCGCGCGTGATCGATGCTGGAAACGACCAACCTCTCGCCATGATTGCAGACGGTCGCGGCGTCGAAATAGGTCTATCGGGTGGAAAACGAGGGTCTGTGACCGGCACGTTTTTCCATGCAATAGCGCGCGATTGAGCCGATCGGCCAACGCTTTGGCACCCATCAAATTTTCGCAACCCATGGGAGGTTGCCAAATGTGTCGCATCAAAGGCACTTAATGTCGTAGCGAAGGCTCACCCGCGCGACACCGCGCCCTTACCATTCATCAAGCCTCAACGGGCCTTCGATCACTAGGCAGAAATTCCCCGAGGCAATGAGCTCACGAAGATGAGCCGGGGACTGCACAAGAAAGGAAGTTATGTCGGCGGCAACCGAACCATTTCCCACGATCGACAGCATGAAACACACCCCTTTCGGGAAGAGGAAACCGCGAAACGGGGTGTCGATGACAAGACCAGAAATCTGCATCGGATAAAGGGGAACAAGGGAAATGAACGATTTCACTAGATATCTCGCCGGCCGCGTGACAGCCGGTGGCATGAACCGCCGGGAATTTCTGGGTCGCGCGATGGCCGCCGGTGTAGCGCTGTCCTCGGCCAGCACTCTCTTCGCCGGCAGCGTGGCTGCACAGACCCCTCAGAAGGGTGGCAACCTGAAGCTCGGCCTCGAAGGCGGCGCAGCCACAGACAGTATCGATCCCGCCAAGGCGACCTCACAGGTCATGTTCGCCGCTGTCCGCACCTGGGGTGACACGCTGGTGGAAACCCATCCGGAAACACGTGCTCCCATTCCCTCACTCGCAGAATCCTGGGCACCATCACCGGACGCCAAGACCTGGACTTTCAAGATCCGCAAGGGCGTAACCTTCCACGACGGCAAGGAAATGACCGTCGATGATGTGGTTGCGACCCTGAAGCGACACAGCGACGAAAAGACGGAATCCGGTGCTGCCGGCATGCTGAAATCGATCACGTCGATCGAGAACAAGGGCGGTGACCTGGTCGTCTCGCTCGATGCCGGCAATGCCGACCTGCCGGCGATCTTCACCGACTACCACCTGGTGATCCAGCCGAATGGCGGCGTCGATAAGCCGACCGCCGGTATCGGCACCGGGCCTTACAAGGTCAAGAGCTTCGAACCCGGGGTTCGCATGACGTTCGAGAAGAACGAGAACGACTGGCGCTCCGACCGCGGTTATGTCGATACGGTCGAGATCATCACGATGAACGACGCAACCGCTCGTGTTGCGGCGATTGCCTCCGGTCAGGTCCAGTTCATCAACCGCGTCGATCCCAAGACGGTGGCACTGCTGACGCGCGCGCCGACGGTACAGTTGCTGACCACATCCGGTGGCGGGCATTATGTCTTCATCATGCATTGTGACAAGGCGCCGTTCGACAACAATGACGTCCGCATGGCGTTGAAATATGCGATCAACCGCGAGGAAATGGTCGAGCGCATTCTTGGTGGTTACGGCAAGGTCGGCAACGATTTCCCCATCAACGACACCTATGCGCTATTCCCCGAAGGGATCGAGCAACGCTCCTACGATCCCGACAAGGCGGCCTTCCACTACAAGAAATCCGGCCACAGCGGCCCGATCCTGCTGCGCACGTCGGAAGTCGCCTTCCCGGGCGCGGTCGATGCGTCCGTGCTCTTCCAGCAGAGCGCCAAAAAGGCCGGCATAGAGATCGAATTGAAGCGCGAGCCCGGTGACGGCTACTGGTCGAACGTCTGGAATGTCCAGCCCTTCTCGGCCTCCTACTGGGGAAGCCGCGCGACGCAAGATCAGTTCTATTCCGGCGCCTATCTTTCGACCGCCGACTGGAACGACACCCGCTTCAAGAACGAGACCTTCGACAAGCTGTTGATCTCCGCCCGTGGCGAGCTGGATGAGACCAAGCGCCGCGACATGTATCGCGAAATGGCGATGCTGGTACGTGACGAGGGTGGCACGATCCTGCCGATGTTCAACGACTTCGTGAATGCCGGCACCAAGAAGCTGATGGGCTATGTGAACGACATCGGCAACGACATGTCGAACGGATATGTCGCGAGCCGCGTCTGGTTCAGCGCCTGATTCTGAACGCAGGGGCCAAGGCCCCAACGATGAATATGGGCCGCGGGGCATAAGCCCTGCGGTCCGAGCACTTCGTTTCGGAACCGGGATCACAACAGATGTCAAATTCCGCAGAGGCCGGCGGATCGCCTGCCCGCAGCCTGAGGGAACGGTTTCCCCTGGTCGCCATCATCATCGAGCGTTGTCTGCTGTCGCTTGTCCTTCTTTTTGCCGTATCCGTGCTGATCTTCGCCGGTGTGGAAGCCCTGCCTGGCGATTTCGCCACCACCTATCTCGGCCAATCGGCAACGCCCCAGGCGGTCGCCAACATCACGGCCGAACTTGGCCTCGATCGACCGGTGGCAACCCGCTACTTCGACTGGCTGGGCGGAGTCCTTCAGGGGGATTTCGGCACATCATGGGCAAGCCGTAACTCGGTGTCGGAACAGGTCGGCAACCGGCTTGGCAATTCACTCTTCCTCGCAGGCTTTGCCGCGATCATCGCCGTACCGCTGGCGATCGGGCTCGGCATGCTGTCGGTCCACTTCCGCGACCGGCTGCCCGACAAGATCATCAACGTCATCTCGCTGGCAGCCATCTCACTACCGGAATTCTTCATCGGCTACCTGCTGATCCTCTATTTTGCCGTCGATTTCGGCATCGCGACATTCCCGGCGACAGTCTACCAAGGCATGGGCTTTTTCCAGCGTATCCAGACGATCGCCCTGCCGACGGCAACGCTGGTGCTTGTCGTGCTCGCCCATATGATGCGCATGACACGGGCGGCTATCCTCTCCGTCATGTCTTCAGCCTATATGGAAACAGCGGAATTGAAGGGGCTTTCCAGCTGGCGCGCGATCGTCAAGCATGCAGCACCCAACGCGCTTGCACCGATCATCAATGTCGTGGCGCTGAACCTGGCCTATCTCGTCGTCGGCGTCGTGGTGGTCGAAGTGATCTTCGTTTATCCCGGCATGGGCCAATACATGGTCGATGCGGTCACCGTGCGCGACATGCCCGTCGTGCAGGCCTGCGGGCTGATTTTTGCCGCGGTCTACATTCTTCTCAACATGCTGGCCGACATCCTGGCGATCATTGCCAACCCCAGACTGAGGCATCCGCGATGAGATTGAGAGAAATCCCCATCACCGCCTGGATCGGTCTGTTCGGTATCGCGCTCGCTATCTTCTGCGCCATCTTCGCGCCGCTGATTGCCCCTTACGGCGAGACGGAAGTCGTGGGCGGCGTATGGCAGGCCGCTGACGCCCAGTTTTTCTTCGGGCTGGATAATCTCGGTCGCGACATTCTTTCCCGGCTAATCTACGGCACCCGCACGACGCTGTTCGTGGCATTGGCGGCGACAGTGATCTCTTTCTCCCTCGGCATTATTCTGAGCTTCACCGCCGCGGTCTCCGGCGGGGTCGTCGATACGGTCTTCTCCCGTTTCAACGATCTGATGATGTCTATCCCCACGCTGATCTTCGCGCTCGTGGTGCTGGCCGTCCTGCCGCAATATCTCTTCGTCCTGATTCTGGTCATGGCCGTGCTCGACTCGACCCGCGTCTACCGCCTCGGCCGAGCCGTAGCGCTCGACGTGGCTGTGATGGAATTCGTCGAGGCGGCGAAACTGCGTGGTGAGGGCAAGACCTGGATCATCTTTCGCGAAATCCTTCCGAATACGCTGTCGCCGCTACTGGCCGAATTCGGCCTGCGCTTCGCTTTCGCGATACTGTTCCTTTCCACCCTCTCCTTCCTCGGCCTCGGCATCCAGCCGCCCACAGCCGATTGGGGCGGCATGGTAAAGGACAACAAGGACGGCATCATTTTCGGCATATCGGCGGCGCTGGTACCGGGCGCGGCGATTGCCGCGCTCTGCATCTGCGTCAACCTGGTGGTCGATTGGCTGCTGAAACGAACCTCCAGCCTGAAGGGAGGCCGTGGCGATGCCTGACAAAGATCTTCTATCCGTCAGAGACCTCAGGATCGAGGCGACAAGCTATCCGCCGGGAGAGCCGCCGAAGCGCATCACCATCGTCGATGGTGTTTCCTTCGATCTCCAGAAAGGCAGGGTTCTCGGCCTGATCGGCGAGTCCGGCGCCGGTAAATCGACGATAGGCCTCTCCGCCCTTGCCTACGGCCGCGGCGGCGCCGAGATCACCGGCGGCGAAGTGATGCTCGACGGCACAGATATCCTCAAGCTCGGCAAGGGCGGCATCAGGAAACTGCGCGGCGCCCGTATCTGCTATGTGGCGCAATCGGCCGCCGCGGCCTTCAACCCCGCCCATCGGCTGGGTGACCAGGTGATGGAGGCAACCGTCAAGCACGGGCTGATGAGCAGGCAGGAGGCGCGAAAGCGGGCGCTTTATCTGTTTCAGGTTCTTGGCCTGCCAAGCCCCGAAACCTTTGGTGATCGCTTCCCGCACCAGGTTTCCGGCGGACAGCTGCAGCGCGCCATGACCGCCATGGCGCTTTGCTCCAGCCCGGACCTGATCGTTTTCGACGAACCGACGACGGCCCTCGACGTGACGACCCAGATCGATGTTCTGGCGGCGATCAAGCATGCGATCGAAGAGACAGATACCGCGGCACTCTATATCACCCACGATCTTGCCGTCGTGGCGCAGATCTCGGACGACATCATGGTTCTCCGTCACGGAAAGACCGTGGAATACGGTCCGGTGCAGCAGATCATAGAGGCTCCGACGCAGGACTATACTCGGGCACTGGTGAATGTCCGCCAGGCAATCCGTCACGAAGCACCCGACCAGACGAAGGCGCTGCTCAAGGTCGCCAATGTCAGCGCAGAATATTCCAACGGCTTCAAGGTTCTGCACGACGTCTCTCTACATCTGTGCAAGGGGCAGACACTGGCAATCGTCGGTGAATCCGGCTCAGGAAAGTCGACCCTCGCCCGCGTCATCACTGGTCTTCTGCCGCCGAGCAGCGGCAAGGTCACATTCGAAGACAAGCCGTTGACACCGGCGCTGAAAAGCCGTCCGAAAGACGATCTGCGCCGGATCCAGCTGATCTACCAGATGGCCGATACCGCGATGAACCCTCGCCAGACGGTGCGCAACATCATAGGCAGGCCTCTGACATTCTACGACGGCCTGAGAGGTGCCGCCAAGACGGCTCGCGTGAAGGAACTGCTCGAGCAGATCGAGATGGGCAACGGTTTCATCGATCGTTATCCGGCAGAACTCTCCGGCGGGCAAAAACAGCGCGTAGCGATTGCCCGTGCGCTGGCGGCACGCCCCGAACTCATTCTTTGCGACGAGCCGACCTCTGCACTCGATCCTCTGGTCGCCGAAGGCATTCTCAAACTGCTGATGAAACTGCAGGAGGAACAACAGCTTTCCTATGTCTTCATCACCCATGACATCGCCATCGTGAAGGCGATCGCCGATTCGGTCGCCGTCATGCATCGCGGCAGGCTGGTCCGTTTCGGGCCGAAATCCCAGGCGCTTTCGCCGCCCTTCGATGACTATACCGACCTTCTCCTCAAATCCGTGCCCGAAATGGAGTTAGGCTGGCTGGAGAAGGTGCTCGCCACACGGCGCATGGAAAGCGCTGGAAACTGAGCAATCGCCCCTCATCCGGCTACCGCCACCTTCTCCCCGCATGCGGGGAGAAGGTGGCGGTAGCACCGTCTCAATCGCTCCCCAACATCGAGCGGGGCAAGTCCCCTCTCCCCGCGCGCGGGGAGAGGGTTAGGGTGAGGGGCAAATCCCGCACAGAGTTTGCTTTTAGGATCTGAACACATGAATGACCGTTCCTTCACCGTCATCGAAAACCAGTGGATCAGGCTGAAGGACGGGACGCGGCTTGCCGCCCGCATCTGGATGCCGGATGGCGCGGAGGCCGATCCGGTGCCGGCCGTGTTCGAATTCCTGCCCTATCGAAAGCGCGATGGAACCAGCCCTCGCGACGAATCCACCTATCCGGTCTTTGCCGCAGCAGGAATTGCCGGTGTGCGCGTCGATATCCGCGGTTCGGGCGAGTCCGATGGCGTCATCGATGGCGAATATACCGAACTGGAACTCGCCAATGCCTGCGAGCTGATCGCCTGGATTGCCGAACAGCCCTGGTCGAACGGCTCGGTCGGCATGATGGGGATTTCCTGGGGCGGCTTCAACAGCCTGCAGGTCGCCGCCCTTCGCCCCCCGGCGCTGAAGGCCGTGATCTCGATTGCCTCGACCACCGACCGCTACAACGACGACATCCACTACAAGAACGGCTGCCATCTCTCGGCACAGCTCTCCTGGGCGGCGACCATGCTCGCCTATCAGTCCCGTTCGCCCGACCCGGACATCGTCGGCGATCGCTGGCTCGACATGTGGATGGAGCGGCTGGAAAACGAACCTTTCTTCATGGAGGAATGGCTGTTGCACCAGCGCCGCGATGCGTTCTGGAAACATGGTTCGATCTGCGAGGACTATTCCTGCTTCGAAATCCCTGCCCTGGTGATCGCCGGATGGGCCGATGGCTATCGCAACACGCCGTTTCTGGCGGTCGAGGGACTGGGCGACAAGGCCAAGGCGCTTGTCGGTCCATGGGTCCACAAATACCCGCATTTCGCCTGGCCGAAACCACGCGCCGATTTCCATGGCGAAGCGATCGCCTTCTGGAACCGCTGGCTGCGCGGAGAAAACAACGGCATCGACCAGCTGCCGCAGATGCGCGCCTATATTCTCGACGGCCCGAAGCCGTCTGTGAGGCGCGATGCCGATCCGGGTTTCTGGGTCTCGAAAGATCGCTGGAGCACACCGGAAGCCGAGTGTTTCTATGTCGATCAGTTCGGCACGCTGCTCGAGGGCATGCCTATCCCCCACGCGCCGAAGCATGGCATCTATCTGAAATCTCCGCTCGACACGGGAACGGCTGCCGGTGAATGGTTCACGCTGAAACCGGATGCGGAGCTGGCTGGCGACCAGCGGGGCGACGATTCAGGCTCGCTGACCTTCGAGACGGCGCCTCTCCCAGGTGAGAAAACCTATCTCGGCCGACCGGTCATCACGCTGACGCTCAGCGCCGATGCCGAACTTGCCAATCTCTGCGCCCGTATCATTGATATCCATCCCGATGGCACGGCGACGCGCGTCTCCTTCGGCGTGATCAATCTCGCCCATCGAGATGGCAACGAGGATCCGAAACCGCTCATACCCGGCGAACCGGTAAGGATCCGGCTTGGGCTTGATGCCTGCGGTTACCGTTTCGGCGAGGGTCACAGAATCCGGCTATCGCTTTCCACTTCCTACTGGCCGATGGTACTGCCGCCGCCGGTCGATCCCGGTGTGACGATCGATATCGCCTCGCTGGGTCTCGCCATGCCGCTTCTCGGCGAACACGAGACCTTCGAGATGAAGCAGCCGGATAATCCGGATCCGCTGCCGAAATATATCGAACACGCGCCGGCAGAAACGCACCGTAGTGTCACCCGCGACCTTGCTGCCAACCAGACACGTTATGAGGTGATCGAGGATACCGGCCTCTTCGAACATCCCGGTACCGGCCTTGCCACCCGCCAGCGTCGCGAGGAAATCTGGTCGATCAGCCCGGATGATCCTTTGTCGATGAGCGGAACCTGCATCTGGACCTGCGACATGAGCCGCGCCCGCTGGTCGGTCCGCACGATCTCCACCGCAAGCATCACCTGTACGGCAAAGGACTGGCTGATCAGCGCTTCCGTTCTGGCTTACGACGGGGAGAAGAAGATCTTCGAGAAGGTGTTCGACAAGGCGATACCGCGCGATCTCATGTGACCACGGGTTCGCCACGCCGATGTGAGTTGACCGAAACATCAGCGAGGAACACAGTCACGGCAACCGGAGGATTTATCATGACGACATTTGCACGCCGAAGCCTTGGAATGACAGTCGCCATGTTGCTGTTTGCCGTTCCGGCAACAGCTTCGCTGGCTGCGGAAGCGGCGGTCGTTATTCCGGCTCCTGCTATTGATGAGGCCACGAAAGGCAGCAGCGAGACCGCGATTTTTGCCGGTGGCTGTTTCTGGGGCGTTCAGGGCGTCTTCCAGCGTGTGAAGGGCGTGAGGAACGCCGCTTCGGGATATTCCGGCGGGGCCAGGGAAACGGCCAGCTACGAAACCGTCAGCCTGGGTAAGACGGGCCACGCGGAATCCGTCGAAGTGACCTTCGATCCCCGTGAGGTGAGCTACGGCACTCTGCTGCAGGTTTTTTTCTCCGTCGCCCACAACCCGACCCAGCTCAATTACCAGGGGCCGGATCAAGGCACGCAGTACCGCTCTGCGATCTTCACCACCAGTGATGAACAGCAAAAGGTAGCTGCAGCCTATATCGCCCAGCTGGACAAGACCGGGCTGTTCCACGCGCCGATCGTGACCAAACTGTCGAAGCTGGAAGGCTTTTATCCGGCTGAAAAATACCATCAGGATTTCCTGACGCTCAACCCGAATCATCCCTATATCGTCTATAACGACATGCCGAAGATCGACAATCTGAAAGCCATTTTCCCGGCATCCTTCAGGGCCAATCCCGTTCTGGTCTCGAAAGCGAAAAGCTAACCGGAAAACCGACGGATCGCTTCGCAAAGCGCCTTGAATCCGGCTTGCGCGCCTTCGCTCATATGGCGGGCGCGAAGCCACGCATGAACCATCTGGGGCTCCTCGCGAAAAGTTGCGGTCACACCCGACCGGTTCAGCCGCTCCGCGTATAGCTTCCCATCGTCTCTGAGTGGGTCGAAATGCGCCACGGTAATATAGGCGGGCGGCAGATCTGAGAGAGCGCGCGACAGCAATGGATGCGCCACGGGTTCGTCCTCCGGCGCCTTCAACACCGCCCGATAATAAGCGACATCGGCAGTCGTCAGTCCCGGCGCATTTGCCATCTCGCAATACGATCCCGACACGAGATCGCCACCGAGCGCAGGATAGATAAGCACCTGGCCGACGATACCGGAGAGTTTTTCGTCTCGTGCGCGCAGCGCAAGCCCCGCCGCCAGATTGCCCCCGGCACTGTCGCCGATCACCACGACCTTCCTGCCCTGCCCGATAAGCTGCTTCAGCACGCCGTAACAATCATCCGTCTGGGCAGGCCAGACATGCTCCGGCGCCAGACGGTAATCGACGGAGACGAGTTCCGCTTGGGCAAATTCCGCGATCTCCGCACAGATGGCATGATGGCTTTCCAGCGAGCCGACGACAAAGCCGCCACCGTGAAGATAAAGCAGGACGGTTTCTGTTGTGATGCGCGCCGGTCGATATCGGCGGATCGGCGTAAACAGCATTTCGTCCTGAAGGACCATGCTTTCGGGCAGCGGCCGGTCGAAGCGGGCGCAGAGTGCGTCATACCAGGCGCGTTGCTGCGCAATCGGCGCATCCACCGCGTCTGCAGGATAGAAGCTGTTGCAGATATCGAGAAACTCGAGAATGCCCGACTCGCTCGGCATCGGCGAATTTGCCCCGCTGGTTTCCATGTCGTCCATCCGGTTTCCTCGATGACCGAGGCTAGGCAAGATGACGTCCGGCCGCAAGGGCGAGAAGTGGCGCTATTCCCCGCTGAAATCCTTGAGCAGCACCGACTGATCCGTCAGGTAACGGGCAAAGATCGGCAGGCTTGCACCACCAACGGCACGCGCTTGCGACCCCACCTTGCCCGCGATGATATCGGGAATGACGACGCCGCGCAGGTCGAGTCGGGCAACGGCCTCGATCGTCGCATCGACGATGCGTTTTCTCACCCAGTCCGGAAAACCTCCATCGATGACCGCCGCGCCGAAATCGATGATCGAGGCTGCAGCAACGATGGCCTGCGCCAAAGCGGCAGCGGTCGCCTGGATCCAGAGTTCCAGCGGTTCGCCGAAATCGACCCAGTCATCCGCCGAATACCAGAGCGGCTGCGGATCGATACCGCGCTCGCGCAGCATATTTTCCAGCACGAAGATCGAGGCGATGTCGAGGAGCTGGCGGTTTTCGCCGTTCTTTCCCCGCACCGGCAGCGGCCCAACCGCGCCGGCTGTGCCTGTACGGCCCGAAAAAATGCTCGAATTCAACACGATACCGCCGCCGATGAACGAGCCGATGAACAGATAGATGAAATCCGGGTAGGTGGCCCCGACGCCGAACACCAGTTCCGCACCGCAGGCGCTGGTCGCATCGTTCTGCAGATAGACCGGATGGGCGACCCGCGCAGTCACTTCGGCATTGAGATCGAAGCCACGCCACACTTCCATGGCACCCGTTGGCGCACCGATCTCGTCGGCCCAGTTCCACAATTCGAAAGGGGCCGCGATACCGATGCCCGCGATACTGGCCTGCTCTTCAGCAGTCATCTGTGCTTCGATGTCTGCGATACCCGACGTGATGATCCGAAGGATCTCCTGCGGCAGCGGATAAGCATAGGTCTCGTGATAACGCTTGCGGATATTGCCGACGAAATCCATCAGCACCAGATCGGCGCTACGGCGGCCTATCTTCACGCCAAAGGACAGGACGGCATCGGGGTTCAGACGCATTGGTACGGATGGCTGACCGACACGCCCCCTCACCGGCTCGCCGCGAAGCAGCAGACCGTCCTTCTCCAGCGCCCGCATGATGACCGAGGCCGTCTGCGCGGAAAGACCGCTCAATCGCGTGATATCCGCTTTCGACAGCGCACCATGCAGCCGCACCAGCGACAGGACAAGCCGCTCGTTATAGGCGCGTACGCGCGTCTGATTGGAACCTCCGGAAAAACCGGCAGAAGAAATAGCCGCGGAAAGCGGGCCATCGGTGATCGACATCCAGCACCTCCCTTGCCTTCGCTCTCTCACGTCAGGCCTAGCATGACAAGCCAGAATAAATAATTCAATCGGAATTAATTATTGACAGACGATTTTCTTTCGCGATTATTGACGATTGTAAGAATGCAGGAATGCCCGGAGGAGGCACTGAGGCACGATCCGGCCAGCATTCTAAAGCGAACCCGTCCGCAGCGAGCGGACTTCGTCTCTGGGAGGAGATCATGAGAAAATCCGTATTGTCCCTGTCGTTCGGGGCGCTGGCGCTTGGCGTCGTCTTTTCTGCACCGGCTCAGGCTGCCGATGTGTCGGCCTGCCTGATCACCAAGACGGACACCAACCCCTTCTTCGTGAAAATGAAGGAAGGCGCGACCGCCAAGGCAAAGGAACTTGGCGTCTCGCTGAAATCCTATGCCGGCAAGATTGACGGCGACAGTGAAAGCCAGGTAGCCGCAATCGAGACCTGCATTGCCGATGGTGCCAAGGGTATTCTGATTACCGCATCCGACACCAAGGGCATCGTGCCGAACCTCAAGAAGGCCCGTGACGCCGGCCTGCTGGTGATCGCGCTCGATACGCCGCTGGAGCCGATCGATGCAGCGGACATGACCTTTGCCACCGACAACCTGCTTGCGGGCAAGCTGATCGGACAGTGGGCCAAGGACACGCTGGGCGATGCCGCCAAGGATGCCAAGGTGGCCTTCCTCGACCTCACCCCCTCGCAGCCCTCCGTCGATATTCTCCGCGACCAGGGCTTCATGATGGGTTTCGGTATCGACCCGAAGGATCCGAACAAGATCGGCGACGAGGATGACCCGCGTGTCGTCGGCCATGACATTACCAATGGCAACGAGGAAGGCGGCCGTACGGCGATGGAAAACCTTCTGCAGAAGGATCCCACCATCAATGTCGTCCACACGATCAACGAACCGGCGGCCGCCGGTGCCTATGAAGCTCTGAAGGCCGTTGGCCGCGAAAAGGACGTGCTGATCGTTTCGGTCGACGGCGGTTGCCCCGGCGTCAAGAACGTTGCCGAAGGCGCGATCGGCGCCACCTCTCAGCAATATCCGCTGCAGATGGCAGCGCTCGGTATCGAAGCGATCAAGAAATTCGCCGATACCGGCGAAAAGCCGAAGCCGACCGAAGGCAAGAACTTCTTCGACACCGGCGTGACACTGGTTACCGACAAGCCTGTCCCGTCGATCAAGTCGATCGACACCAAGGAAGGCCTGAACAAGTGCTGGGGTTGATCCTCTAGCCAGATCTTGCGGGCCGGTGGCGAAGCGCCATCGGCCTGCCACGGCAACCGGCCTGAACCGGGCACACGATAAAGCGGGAGGATTTCATGAGCGAGCCAGTGGCAAGCACACCGCATAACGACTACGAAAAAGTGCTGAAGGACAGTTCAAAGGACGTGGCATCCTTCGATCACGACACACCGTCCGCCCTTCACAAATTCCGTCACTTCCTGCATTCCAATCCGTCTGCCGTATCGCTGATCGTGCTGGTCGTGTCATTGATCGTGTTCGGCCTGACACTTGGCGGCAAATTCTTTTCCGCCTTCTCGCTGACGCTGATCCTGCAGCAGGTGGCGATCACCGGCATTGTCGGGGCTGCCCAGTCGCTGGTCATCATGACCGCCGGTATCGATCTGTCCGTCGGCGCGATCATGGTCCTGTCCTCGGTGGTCATGGGACAGTTCACCTTCCGTTACGGCCTGCCGCCGGAACTCGCCATTCTCTGCGGTTTTGCCACCGGCGCGCTTTGCGGCTTCATCAACGGCGTGCTGATCGCCAGGGTGAAACTTCCGCCCTTCATCGTCACGCTCGGCATGTGGCAGATCGTTCTCGCCAGCAACTTCCTCTATTCGGCCAACGAGACGATCCGTGCACAGGAAATCGAAACCACGGCACCGATCCTGCAGTTTTTCGGTGAGACGTTCCGCATCGGCGGCGCCGTCTTCACCTATGGCGTCATCGCCATGATCCTACTCGTCGCCGTGCTCTGGTACGTGCTCAATCATACCGCCTGGGGACGGCATCTCTACGCAGTCGGTGACGACCCCGAGGCTGCTGACCTGTCGGGCGTCAATGTCCAGCGCATGCTTATCTCCGTTTATGTGCTTTCCGGCGTGATCTGCGCGCTGGCAGGCTGGGCGCTGATCGGCCGCATCGGCTCCGTCTCCCCGACCGCCGGCCAGTTTGCCAATATCGAATCGATCACCGCGGTGGTCATCGGCGGCATTTCGCTCTTTGGCGGTCGCGGCTCCATTCTCGGCATGATGTTCGGCGCCTTGATCGTCGGCGTCTTTTCGCTTGGCCTTCGGCTTCTGGGTACCGACGTGCAATGGACCTATCTCCTGATCGGCGTCCTCATCATCGTTGCCGTCGCAGCCGACCAATGGATCAGAAAGGCTTCACGCTGATGCCCCAGGAAAACATCCAGGCAAGAAAACCCATCCTCACCGGCCGCAACCTCGTCAAGCGCTACGGCCGCGTGACCGCCATCGACAATGCCGACTTCGATCTTTATCCGGGCGAAATCCTCGCCGTGATCGGCGACAACGGCGCCGGGAAATCCTCGCTCATCAAGGCGATTTCCGGTGCGATCAGACCCGACGAGGGCGAGATCCGCATGGATGGCGAACTCGTCCATTTCGCGTCCCCGATAGAGGCCCGCAAGGCCGGTATCGAAACCGTCTACCAGAACCTCGCGCTGTCCCCTGCGCTCTCCATCGCCGACAACATGTTCCTCGGCCGCGAGATCCGCAAACCGGGCTTCATGGGCAGGGTTCTGCGCAAACTCGACCACGGCGCGATGGAAAAGATGGCGCGTGAAAAGCTTTCCGAACTTGGCCTGATGACCATCCAGAACATCAACCAGGCGGTGGAAACCCTGTCTGGCGGCCAGCGTCAGGGCGTCGCGGTGGCGCGGGCCGCGGCGTTCGGCTCAAAGGTCATCATTCTCGATGAGCCGACGGCCGCACTCGGCGTCAAGGAAAGCCGGCGCGTGCTGGAACTGATCCTCGACGTGCGCTCGCGCGGCATTCCGATCGTGCTGATTTCCCACAACATGCCGCATGTGTTCGAGATCGCCGATCGCATCCATATCCATCGGCTGGGCAAACGCCTGACGGTCATCAATCCGAAGGACTATACCATGTCGGATGCGGTTGCCTTCATGACCGGCGCCAAGGCACCGGAGCCCATTGCCGCATGACACCAACCACCAACGATATCGCCCGCACAATCATCGACCGTGCGGGCGACAGAAATCGCTTTCTCGTCGCGATAGCCGGACCGCCCGGTGCCGGCAAATCGACACTCGCCGACGAGCTTTCAGCTGCATTGAAAATGCTTGGCCAATCCGCCGAAGTCCTGCCGATGGACGGCTTTCACATGGATGACGGCGTATTGCGGGCAAAAGGCCTGCTGGCCCGCAAGGGTGCTCCGGAAACCTTCGACGTCCGTGGCTTTCTCGACATTATCCGCGCGGTCAAGACGACCGAAGGAGAGGTGCTCGTGCCGGTGTTCGACCGGTCCAGGGAGCTCGCCGTCGCTGCGGCACGCATCATCGACGCTTCCACCCGTTTCGTTCTGACCGAAGGAAACTACCTGCTTCTCGACCGAAATCCCTGGTCCGCACTGGAAGGGGAATTCGATTATTCGATCCTGATCTCCCCGCCCGTGGCCACACTCGAAGAGCGGCTCATGGATCGCTGGCGCGGCTACGGCTTCAGCGAGGAAGCAGCGAGAGCAAAAACCGAGGAAAACGACCTGAAGAACGGTGCCTTGATCCGCGAGCATTGCCGCAAGGCGGATGTGATCCTGACGGACTAGAGCATTTCCGCCTTTCTTCGAAACGCGAAACTGCTCCATCTTCCTGTTTTCACGCAATTCCGGACGCAAAACCGGTTCCCACTTTTGCTGGAATTGCTTTAAACGAAAAAGCCTGCCGCGGGAGGAGGTGCGGCAGGCTTTTCGAAAAGTGTTGAACAGCGACTGGGAGGAGGAGTGCCGCTGTTCGATCAGGCGCCCTTGGGAGGAGGAGTAGGTCGCCTGAAATTCAGAACTCTGCGGGAGGAGGTGCATCGCTCTGATGTGGCCATCATACAGGCGGGCCGATTCTTTAGAAGCGATATTGCTGCAGCGGAGCCATGCATTCAGCGCTTGGCTACACACACAATGAAGCCACAATGCTCACAAATGCGGCAACCTACCTATCTCCTGCATCGCACTCCCAAGCGAGACATGCCGATAACAGCAAATTGCGGCTGATTTGCAAGGCGATAAGTGCGATCGGCACCTGAACCACGCGGTTAGCGGTCGTTGCAGGATCAAGCGGCGGCAGCTTGCGATAGCTATATGCAGACGTGAAAAAGGGCGCGGCGAAGCGCGCCCTTTCCGGGATTTCCAGATTGAACGGCGATCACACGCTGAAGGCAGCGCCGATCAGCGCTTTCGTATAATCGGCCTTGGGTGCCTCGAAGATCGCATCCGTCTCGCCCTGCTCGACGATCTCGCCGTTCTTCATCACGATCACATAGTCCGAGATGGCTTTGACCACCGAGAGGTCGTGGCTGATGAAGACATAGGAGAGGTTATGGTCTGTCTGCAGCTTTCTAAGCAGATCGATCACCTGCCCCTGGACGGATCGGTCGAGAGCCGATGTCGGCTCGTCCAGGATCACAACCTGGGGCTTGAGGATCATTGCACGGGCAATTGCGATACGCTGGCGCTGGCCGCCGGAGAACTCGTGCGGATAGCGATTGCGAGCCTTCGGATCGAGGCCGACCTCCTCCAGTGCCGCAATGGCGCGCCGGTCCCGGTCAGCCTTGCTGAGGCCAGGCTCGTGCACAAGCAGGCCTTCGGTGATGACCTCGCCGACCGTCTGGCGCGGCGAAAGCGAACCGTAGGGATCCTGGAAGACGAGCTGCATCTCCTTGCGCAGCGAACGCATTTGCTTGCGGTCGTGCCGTGAGATGTCCTGTTTGCCGAAACGATATGCACCGTCGCTCGGCAACAACCTCAAGAGCGCGCGCCCAAGCGTGGACTTGCCGGACCCCGATTCGCCGACGACACCGATCGTCTGGCCTTCCTGCAGCTTCACGGTCACGCCATTGACGGCCCGGAATGTACGCGGCCCCTTGGACAGGAACCCCTTGCCGATATCGAAATCCACGACCACGTCCCGGCCTTCGAGAATGATCGGGGCATTGTCTGCCGGCGGCCCCTTGCGGCCATGCGGCTCGGCGTCGATCAGCATGCGGGTATAGGACGAAGTCGGGTTCTCGAAGATTTGCTCGGTCGTCCCTTGCTCCACTAATTCGCCGCGGCGCATGACGACGACGCGTTCTGCGAAATGACGCACGATGCCCAGATCATGGGTGATCAGCACGATCGCCATTCCAAAACGCTCCTGCAGCGAACGCAGGAGTTTCAGGATCTGCGCCTGGATCGTCACGTCGAGCGCAGTCGTCGGCTCGTCTGCAATCAGCACGTCCGGCTCGTTGGCAAGCGCCATGGCGATCATCACGCGCTGACGCTGGCCGCCGGAAAGCTCATGCGGATAGCTGTCGATACGGCGAGCCGGTTCGGGGATGCCGACCAGTTCCAGCAGTTCCAGCACGCGTTTGCGGGCCTCCGAACGCGTGCCGCCGCGGTGATAGAGGATCGGTTCCGCGATCTGCCGGCCGATCGTGTAGAGCGGATCGAGCGAGGTCATCGGCTCCTGGAAGATCATGGTGATCTTGGCGCCACGCACCTTGTTGAGCTCCGACTTGGGCAGGCCGACAAGCTCCTTGCCACGATACTTTGCAGATCCGGTCACCGCGCCGTTCTTGGCAAGCAGACCCATGATGCCCATCATGGTCTGGCTCTTGCCGGAACCGGATTCGCCGACTACGGCGAGCGTTTCACCCGCCTTGATATCGAAACCGATGCCCTTGACTGCATTGATGGTGCCGTCCGGCGTCGAGAAATCGACCTTGAGATCGCGGATGGAGAGGATGTTTTCTGATATCCCGGTCATGTCAGCGATCCTTCGGGTCGAGTGCGTCGCGCAGGCCATCGCCGATGAAGTTCAGCGAGAACAGCGTTGCCACGAAGAAGATGGACGGGAAGATCAGCAGCCATGGGGCCGACTGGATGTTGCTCGCCCCTTCCGAAATCAGCGCCCCCCAGCTCGTCAGTGGCGCCTGGACGCCAAGGCCGAGGAAGGAGAGGAAGCTTTCGAGCAGGATCACCTTCGGCACCACGACGGTGACGAAAACGATCACCGGACCGATCGTGTTCGGGATGATATGCCGGCGGATGATCTGCCAGTCACTCAAGCCCAAAGCCTGGGCGGCACCGACGAATTCCCGACGTTTCAGTGCCAGTGTCTGGCCGCGCACGATGCGGGCCATGTCGAGCCATTCCACCGCGCCGATGACGAGGAAGATCAGGATGAATGAGCGGCCGAAGAAAACCACAAGCACGACGACGAGGAAGACGAAGGGCAGCGAATAGAGGATCTCGACAAAACGCATCATAACGTTGTCGATACGACCTCCAAGATAACCCGATGTCGCGCCATAAAGAACGCCGATGCCGAGCGAGACAAGGCTGGCGAGCAGGCCGACGGCGATCGAGATCTGCCCGCCGAGCATGACGCGCGCCAGCATGTCGCGGCCATTCGGATCCGTGCCGAAGAAGAAATATTCCCGGCTGACATTGCCCTCGACCTTCAGCACCCGGCCATCGTTTTCGGTCGCGACGACCTTCGTATTGTTGAATTCGTTGGCACGGTCGAAATAGCGGGTTGCGCGCGGATCGATCGGATTTTCCGCACCCAGTGTCGCGGTGAAGGTCTGGCCCTCGACATTGAACTCATCGAGATTGACGCGGGCCCGGGTAGCGACACCACGCATGGCACCTTCCAGTGAAGCCTCGTCCGGCCGCGGCTCAAGGCTCGGGCCGACGGTTACATAGGACGAATAGACCTGATCGTAGCTATGAGGCACGAAGAATGGACCGATATAGGAAAACAGCGCGATCAGCAGCATCATCACGCAACCGGCCATGGCGGCCTTGTTGCGGCGGAAGCGCAAGGCGGCAAGCTGAAAAAGGCTGCGGCTTTTGGTGTCCGGATTTTCCGGCAGTGCGGGCGTCTGATTTCCGGAAGGGTGAGTTGTCATATCAGTCATGGCGGACCCTCGGATCGAGCAGGCCGTAGATAAGATCGACCACGAGATTGAAGACGATCACGAAGATGGCAATCAGCACGACCGTGCCCATGACCAGCGTATAGTCACGGTTCAGTGCGCCGAGCACGAAATAGCGGCCGATGCCGGGAATGGTAAAAATGGTCTCGACCACGGCCGAGCCCGTCATCAGGGCTGCAGCACAGGGGGCGAGATAGGACACGACCGGCAGAAGCGCGCCACGCATGGCATGGGTGATGACGACGATGCGCGGCGGCAGTCCATAGGCCCGCGCCGTGCGGATATGGTCAGCATGCAGCGCCTCGATCATCGAACCACGCGTCAGGCGGGCAAAGACGGCGAGCTGCGGCAGCGCCAGTGCAATCATCGGCAAAAGCAGATAGCGGAACGAACCGTCACCCCAGCCGCCGGCGGGCAGCAGAGACAGGACGATCGCGAAAATCAGCGTCAGAACCGGGCCGACAACAAAATTCGGAATGGTCGTGCCGACTGTCGCGAGCGACATGATGGAGAAATCCAGCACACTGTTTTGCCTGAGTGCGGCAATGGTACCGAGCGTGACGCCACCGATCAGAGCCAGCAGCAGCGCGTAGAGGCCCAGTTCCATCGAATAGGGCAGGCCCTTGCCGATCAGTTCGGCGACCGTGTTGTCCTTGTAGATATAGCTCGGGCCGAAATCGCCCTGAACGGCATTGGATATGTAAGTCACATATTGCCGCCACAGGGGCTGGTCCAGCTGATAGGTCCGCATGATGTTTTCCATCGTTGCGGGCGGAAGCGGACGCTCCAGGTTGAATGGACCACCTGGGGCAAAACGCATCAGGAAGAAGGAAATGGTGACGACGATAAACAGCGTCGGTACGGCGCTCGCAAGGCGGCGCAGGACAAAAGCCAGCATGCGGGTGTCTCCTGCAAAACGGCGCCCGCTTGGTCGCGGGCGCCGTCTCAGATGGTGAAGATTATTCGGAAACGCTGAGGAAGCGGCTCAGGTGCTCGTTGGCAGCATTGTCTTCCCAGCCGGAAACGCGGTTGGACACGAGCCAAAGGTCGGCCTGGGTCAGCAGCGGTGCGACCGGTTGGTCACGCGACAGAAGCGCTTCGGCTTCATGCAGCAGCTTTGAGCGAGCTTCCGGGTTCTCTTCCGCATAGGACTTCTGCATCAGAGCGTCGAATTCCGGGTTATTGTACTTGCCGTAGTTGAAGGTCTTGTTGGTCGACAGGTTCAGCGCCAGGAAGTTTTCGGCATCCGCATAGTCGGCAACCCAGCCCGCACGAGCAACGTTGAACTTGCCGCCTTCCTGCAGATAAGCGTAATGCGACGATACGTCGAGATTGGTCATCGTCACCTTCGCATTGAAGGTGTTCTTCCACATGTCGGCGACCGCTGTAGCGACGCGTTCGTGGTTCGGGTTGGTGTTGTAGCGGATCTCGATTTCGAGCGGCTTGCCGCCTTCACCAAAACCGGCTTCCTTCATCAATTCGAGCGCCTTGTCCTCGCGGTCGAGCTGCGAAAGTTCCGCAAAATCCGCCTTGGACGGTTCGCCATAGCTTGCCATGCCCGGCGGCACCAACGAATAGGCCGGGATTTGCGAGCCGCTGTAGATTTCCTTGGCAAGGAAATCGCGGTCGACAGCCATCGACAGTGCCCGGCGGACCCGCACGTCGTCATAGGGGGCCTGAGCGCCATCGAAGGCGTAATAGTAGGTCGCAAGCGTCGGGGAAACGTGAACCTGGTCCTTGTAGGTTCCGCGCAGGCGCTCGATCTGGTCGGCGGAGAAGTTATAGACAAGGTCCATCTCCTTCGCTTCGAAACGACGGACGGAGGCTGCCTGGTCGTCGATCGGGTAGAAGATCACCTTGTCGAGCTTGGTATTGGCCGCATCCCAGTGATTTTCGTTCTTTTCGACAACGAGGCTGTCATTCGGCACGTGGCTCACGAGCTTAAAGGCGCCGTTCGAGACCATCACGCCCGGCTTGACGAAATCGGCACCGTTCTTTTCGACGCTTGCCTTGGAAACAGGCAGGGCGGTCTGGTGCGCCAGCAGCTCGAGGAAGAAGGGCGTCGGACGCTCAAGCGTGACCTGGAACGTCTTGTCATCAACGGCCTTGACGCCGAGCGTTGCGACTTCGGCCTTGCCGGTATTGATCGCTTCGGCATTCTTGATCGGATAAAGGATGTTGGCGTATTTCGCAGCCGTCTTCGGATCTTCTACGCGCTTGAAGGAAAACTCGAAGTCCTGCGCAGTAACAGGAGAGCCATCCGACCATTTTGCATTTTCGCGCAGCTTAAACGTGTAGGTTACACCATCATCCGACAGTGTCCAGCTTTCGGCAGCACCTGGAATAATCTTGCCGGCAGCGTCGTAAATCGTCAGGCCTTCGTAAAGATCCTTGAGGATGAAAGCCTCGATATTGATCGAGGTCTGTGCCTGATCGAGCGTCTGAGGCTCGCCGGCATTGCCGCGATGGAGAACGGCTTCCGCGAATGCGGGTGCACTTGCAAAGAGCACGGAACTCAACAGCGCAGCTGCAGAGAGTTTGAGAAGACGAGAAGACATAACCGTTATCCTTTCCCAGTTTATTCGGTTCAGTTGCGGGAATGAATGCCAGAAAGGCATGGACTGCAAGGCTTTTCTCACCACAGCTCGGCTAAAATGGACAACTGCGGCAAATCGGAAAAACGTCAAGGTTGCATAAGGAAATTGTGATCCTCGTAGAAATTAGGCGTCATGCCTAACAAGCCAGAGCAACCTTTCAGATCATTAGGGACATCTTACGTATAAGGAAGAAATGTCGAAGACAGCTAATCTCTCGCTTTAGGCGTGTTGGCGCAATTTTATTGCTTATGGATGTATAAAACGATATTTGACGACGAAGCCGCGGGAGGACGCAAGGACAATTTATGCGTGTAACCACGCCGTTTTCGGAACGCGAATAGAACCCTATTCCACGAGCATCAAAAGACGACCAGAACGCCTTAATAGGTTTTTGCTATCGCGTAACCGATCTCGTTTATTGACTGGCCCTCCTTCCATTGCGACATTTTCCCGCATCGCCGGAGATGAATCCGATCTCCGAACGACTTGAATGCCCGAGGCAGCCGAGGAGGACGGTCTCGAAGCATTTGCCGGGAGGCCATGCCCATGACTGTGCGGATTTCCGCTGGTGAGATCACCCAGCGGTCGCAAGATATCATTCGTCACCTGAAACATCTGGAAGGGCCCATGCTGCCCATCCTGCACGCGCTTCAGGCAGAATTCGGCCACGTGCCGAATGAGGCGAAACAGATTATCGCAGGCGAACTCAACCTCTCCCGCGCCGAAGTGCATGGCGTCGTCACCTTCTACCCCGAATTCCGTGATCATCCGGGCGGCAGGCATGTTTTGAAAATCTGCCGTGCCGAAGCCTGCCAGTCGATGGGTGGCGATGCTCTGGCGGATCGCGTTCGCCAGCTGCTCGGGATCGATTTTCACCAGACGACGGCTGACGACGCCGTGACGCTGGAACCGGTCTATTGTCTGGGCCTTTGCGCCTGCGCGCCGGCGGCCATGCTGGATGGCGAAGTGTATGGCCGGGTGGACGAACGCTGTCTTTCCGAAATTGTCGGGGAGATTGGCCGATGACGGTAACGGTCTTTGTTCCCCGTGACGCCGCATCTCTGGCGCTTGGTGCCGAGAAGGTGGCAATCGCTGTTTCCCGCGAGATCGCGGCCCGTGGCCTTGATGTCAAAATTATACGCAATGGCTCGCGTGGTATGTTCTGGCTTGAACCATTGGTCGAGGTACGCACCGATCACGGCCGTGTGGCTTACGGGCCGGTTAAGCCCCACGATGTGCCGAGCCTCTTCGATACCGGTTTCCTGTCCGGCAATGACCATGCCCTCTGTCTTGGGCTGACGAAGGAGATTCCTTTCCTCCGTCAGCAGACCCGCCTCACCTTCTCCCGTTGCGGCGTAACCGATCCGCTGTCGATTGACGACTATCGCCATTATAAGGGGCTGAAAGGTCTGGAAAAGGCCGTCGCCATGCCCCCGGCAGCGATCGTTCAGGAAGTGACCGATAGCGGGTTGCGCGGTCGTGGTGGCGCCGGTTTCCCGACCGGCATCAAGTGGAAGACAGTGATGGAGGCCGCCGGCCCGCAGAAATACATCGTCTGCAATGCCGATGAAGGCGACAGCGCCACCTTCGCCGACCGGATGATCATGGAGGGTGATCCCTTCGTGTTGATCGAGGGCATGGCGATCGCCGGGATCGCGACCGGCGCGACCAAGGGATATATCTATACCCGCTCCGAATATCCGCATGCCATCGCAACGATGAGCGCGGCAATCGAGATCGCGCGGGCCGCTGGCATTCTCGGCCCCTCAGTACTCGGGTCGGATCACGCCTTCGATATGGAAGTACGTTCGGGAGCCGGCGCCTATGTCTGCGGCGAGGAAACCTCGCTCCTCAATTCACTGGAAGGCAAGCGCGGCATCGTCCGCGCCAAGCCGCCGCTGCCGGCACTGCAGGGCTTTCTCGGTCGTCCGACCGTGGTCAACAACGTCATCTCGCTCGCTTCCATCCCGGTCATCATGGACAGGGGAGCCACCTTCTACAAAGACTTTGGCATGGGGCGCTCGCGCGGCACGATCCCGATCCAGATTGCCGGCAACGCCAAATATGGCGGCCTGTTCGAGACGGCTTTCGGCCTGTCGCTTGGGGAGATCGTCGACCATATCGGCGGCGGCACGGCAACGGGGAGGCCGGTCAAGGCGGTACAGGTTGGCGGTCCGCTCGGGGCCTATTTTCCACGTGAGCTCTTCGACACGCCCTTTGACTACGAGGCCTTTGCCGCCAAGGACGGGCTGATCGGCCATGCCGGCATCACCGTTTTCGATGACACGGCCAACCTGCTGAAACAGGCGCGTTTCGCTATGGAGTTCTGCGCCATCGAAAGCTGCGGCAAGTGCACGCCATGCCGTATCGGCTCGACCCGTGGCGTCGAGACCGTCGACAAGATCATCGCCGGCATCGAGCCCGAGAAGAACAAGTCGCTGCTGGCCGACCTCTGCAATACGATGAAGTTCGGTTCGCTCTGTGCGCTGGGCGGCTTCACACCCTATCCCGTGATGAGCGCACTGACGCATTTCCCGCAGGATTTCGTGTCAGCGCCTCTTATCGAGGCGGCGGAGTAATATCATGTCCCTGATCCACGAAACCGACTACGGCACCCCGGTCTCCCGCTCCGAAAAGCAGGTGACACTAACCATAGACGGTCGCAGCATCACCGTGCCCGAGGGCACCTCGATAATGCGCGCCTCGATGGAAGCCGGTATCCAGGTGCCAAAACTCTGCGCCACCGACATGGTCGACGCCTTCGGTTCCTGCCGCCTCTGTCTGGTCGAGGTCGAGGGCCGCAATGACACGCCATCCTCATGCACGACACCGGTTGCGCCAAATATGGTCGTCCACACCCAGACGAACCGGCTGAAGGATATCCGCCGCGGCGTGATGGAGCTTTATATCTCCGACCATCCGCTCGACTGTCTCACCTGCGCGGCCAATGGCGATTGCGAATTGCAGGATATGGCGGGCGCGGTCGGGCTTCGCGACGTGCGCTACGGCTACGAGGGCGGCAACCATGTCCGCAGCCGTAACGATGGCGACATTAATGCCAGATGGATGCCGAAGGACGAGTCCAATCCTTATTTCACTTATGATCCGTCGAAATGCATCGTCTGCTCCCGTTGCGTGCGCGCCTGTGAAGAAGTGCAGGGAACCTTTGCACTGACGATCGAAGGACGCGGTTTCGAAAGCCGTGTCTCGCCCGGAGCGCATGAACATTTTCTGGAATCCGAATGCGTGTCCTGCGGCGCCTGCGTGCAGGCCTGCCCCACCGCAACGCTGACGGAAAAGTCGGTGATCGCGATCGGCCAGCCGGAACATTCGGCGGTCACGACCTGCGCCTATTGCGGCGTCGGCTGTTCGTTCAAGGCGGAGATGCGCGGCGAAGAACTCGTCCGCATGGTGCCATGGAAGGATGGGCAGGCCAACCGGGGGCACTCCTGCGTCAAGGGGCGCTTTGCCTATGGTTATGCCAGCCACAAGGATCGAATCCTCAATCCGATGATCCGCGACAGGATCGCCGATCCCTGGCGGGAAGTGACCTGGGAAGAGGCGTTTTCGCATATCGCCACGGAATTCCGCCGCATCCAGTACCAATATGGGCGGGACGCAATCGGCGGCATCACCTCGTCGCGCTGCACGAACGAGGAAACATTTCTGGTGCAGAAGCTGGTCCGCGCCGGTTTCGGCAACAACAATGTCGATACGTGCGCCCGCGTCTGTCATTCGCCGACGGGTTATGGTCTCGGCCAGGCCTTCGGCACCTCCGCCGGCACGCAGAATTTCGACAGCGTTGAGCATTCCGATGTGGTGATCGTCATCGGTGCCAACCCGACCGACGGGCACCCGGTCTTCGGCTCGCGACTGAAAAAACGCCTGAGGCAGGGAGCAAAGCTGATCGTCATCGATCCGCGCCGCATCGATCTCGTTCGGACGCCGCATGTGGAAGCCGCCTATCACCTGCCCTTGAAACCCGGCACCAATGTCGCGGTCATGACAGCGCTGGCACATGTCATCGTCACAGAGGGCCTGGCTGCCGAACAGTTTATCCGGGAGCGTTGCGACTGGTCCGAGTTCGAGGACTGGGCAGCCTTCGTTTCGCAAGAGGCACACAGCCCGGAATCGACAGAAAGCTTTACCGGCGTTCCGGCCGATCTCGTCCGCGGTACTGCCCGGCTGTTTGCCACCGGTGGCAACGGCGCGATCTATTACGGCCTCGGCGTTACCGAACACAGCCAGGGATCGACGACGGTCATGGCGATCGCCAATCTCGCCATGGTCACCGGCAATATCGGCCGGCCCGGCGTCGGCGTGAACCCACTGCGCGGCCAGAACAATGTGCAGGGCTCCTGTGACATGGGGTCGTTCCCGCACGAACTGCCGGGTTATCGCCATATATCGGACGATGCCACCCGCGAAACATTCGAAAAGCTATGGGGCGTGACGCTGAACAATGAGCCGGGCCTGCGTATTCCCAACATGCTGGATGCCGCCGTCGAGGGCACGTTCAGGGGAATCTATATCCAGGGCGAGGATATCCTGCAGTCCGACCCGGATACAAAACACGTCTCAGCCGGGCTTGCCGCAATGGAATGTGTCGTCGTGCATGACCTGTTTTTGAACGAAACGGCCAATTATGCCCATGTCTTCCTGCCCGGCTCGACTTTCCTCGAAAAGGACGGAACATTCACCAATGCCGAGCGCCGCATCAACCGCGTGCGCAAGGTGATGACACCGAAAAACGGTTATGCCGACTGGGAGGTCACGCAGAAGCTTGCGCAGGCGATGGGGCTGAACTGGAACTACGTCCATCCGTCCGAAATCATGGACGAAATCGCCGCAACAACGCCGAGCTTCGCACTGGTTTCCTATGATTACCTGGACAAGATGGGCTCGGTTCAGTGGCCATGCAACGAAGCGCACCCGCAAGGTTCACCGATCATGCATGTCGATGGGTTCGTGCGCGGCAAGGGAAAATTCATTCGCACCGAATATGTGGGAACCGACGAGCGCACCGGGCCACGCTTCCCGCTTCTGCTCACCACCGGCCGCATTCTCTCGCAATACAATGTCGGCGCGCAAACGCGGCGTACCGAAAATGTCGCCTGGCATGAGGAGGATCGGCTGGAAATCCATCCTCATGATGCAGAACAGCGTGGAATCAAGGATGGCGACTGGGTCAAGCTCGCAAGCCGCTCGGGTGATACGACGCTGAGGGCCTTGATCACCGATCGGGTATCGCCGGGTGTCGTCTACACGACCTTCCACCATCCGGACACGCAGGCCAATGTCATCACCACGGACTTCTCCGATTGGGCGACGAACTGCCCGGAATACAAGGTGACCGCAGTGCAGGTCTCACCCTCCAACGGGCCGACCGAATGGCAGGAGGATTACAATGATCTGTCTCGCCGCTCACGCCGCATAGCAGGCAAGATGGAGGCGGCGGAGTAGGGTCGCTCAGGAACCGCACCGGATCGTTTTCAGCCCCCCGAAATCTCCGTATCCTAACGCAACAGGAGCCTATCAATGTCGCATGATCAGGGTCGGGAAAAACTGATCAGAATGGCAAATCAGATCGCTACGTTCTTCATGTCACAACCGGAAGCCGGCAGAGCGAAAGGCGTTGCCACGCATATCAATAAGTTCTGGGAGCCACGGATGCGCACGCATCTGTTCGACTGCCTGGATGAAGGCGCAAATGGCCTGATGCCGCTTGTGACAGAGGCATCAGTGATGATCAACCGGCCGACTGTGCAAGCGAAGGTTGGTGCAAGCGGTGGGATTTCGAAACCGCTTTAAGCCATATTCGGCAGCCAAGGCGCTTCGGGCCATTTCCCATGGTAAAGATGCTCGGCAATTTAGAATCTCGTGATTAAGCAGAATGGGATTTTTCTTGACATCGACGGTCTTCTTTCCCAAAAGAAGATAGCGTTGGTCATGTTTGACAGGTCTACCGGAAATGCTCGTCTGCAGCTGCAATTACATTACGGACAAGGAAATCAAGGACGTCATCGTCCAGCTTCTTGACGAAGACTGTTGGCAGCTCATCGTTCCGGCGAAAGTCTATCATGCCATGAGCAAGCGCGGCCGCTGTTGTGGCTGTTTCCCCAACGTCGTTGATCTGATTATCCGCACGACGGAAGAATATCATGCCGAGCGTCACTCGACGCAGGACGAAGTCGTTATATATTTGTCTCGCTTGAAGCAGTTCCATGAGGAAAACAGGAGAGCGGACATTGAAAGGCGACAAAAGGGTCATAGAGCGGCTTAACGAGGCTTTGTTCCTCGAACTTGGGGCCGTTAATCAATACTGGCTGCACTACCGTCTTCTGGACGATTGGGGATTTACCAAGCTCGCCAAGAAGGAGCGCGCCGAATCCATCGAAGAAATGCAGCATGCGGATCGTCTGATCGATCGCATCATCTTCCTCGAGGGCCATCCCAATCTCCAGACAGTCGCGCCGCTGCGTATCGGCCAGAATGTCAAGGAAGTGCTGGAGGCGGATCTTGCCGGCGAATACGACGCCCGCACGGCCTACAAGGCATCTCGTGATCTCTGTCATGAGGCAGGCGACTACGTTTCCATGAAGCTGTTCGAAGAGCTGCTGATGGATGAGGAAGGTCACATCGACTTCCTCGAAACCCAACTCGACCTCCTCAACAAGATCGGTGAGGAACGTTACGGCCAGCTCAACGCTGAATCGGCCGACGCTGCAGAATGAATACGAAAAGACCCGGCTTTCGAGCCGGGTCTTTTAAGTTTATCGCAACGGCAAGATTCAGGCTGCAGCCACAGCCAGATGAGAAAACTCTGCGACGACCTGATTGTAGACCGCTCGTTTGAACGGGACGATCAAACCGGGAAGATCAGCCATCGGCTTCCATTCCCAGGCGTCGAATTCGGGCGTGTGACCGCCCGGCGGGGGGTTGATCGCTATCTCGCTTTCATCGCCTTCGAAGCGGAAAGCGAACCAGCGCTGTGTCTGCCCGCGATATTTTCCCTTGAGCCCTATGCCGATGAGATGCGGCGGCAGATCGTAATTGATCCAGTCCCTCGATTGAGCGAGTAGAGTAACGGTCTCCATACCCGTCTCTTCGTAGAGCTCGCGATAGGCGGCCGGAAGCGCATCTTCGCCCTTGTCGATCCCTCCCTGCGGCATCTGCCAGAGCTGAGGCGAGCCGTCATATTCGCTGTTTCCTTCGGAAATCCGTCGGCCGGCCCAGACCAGCCCGTCACGGTTGAGCACCATGACACCGACGCAAGGCCGATACGGCAGGTCTTCCGCCTTTACCGATCCAGCTTGTCTGGTTCCGTCCTTCTTGGACATGCTTCATTCTCCATCAGGGTTGGCTTTTGTCGCGCACGATCGCCGAGACACCAACGATCTCGATGCCGCGCTGCGTCGCTTCTTCGCTCCATTGCCTTACAGCATCAATGCTTTCGTCGTAAGCCGCGGCAATACCGATCGCCGTCCCCTGACGGTCTGCAATGCGCCCCAACTCATCGAGCTTCCCGAGAATAGCCTGGGTCTGCACCTGTCCATCGAGCACGACATCGGCAAAGGCATGCGGCAACTCGACGGCATCGGCTATGGAATTCGTCTTGGAAAGAGAAGATGTCCCATCGTCCAGAAACAGCAGCCCGCGTTTCGCCACATCCTGCAGCACCGGCCGAAGCGCCTTTTCATCCGACAGGTAGCGTGCACCCTGATAGTTCAAGATGCCGGTATAGTTGGTGACCCGCGCCATGGCCTGGTGCAGGCGCGCGAGGTTGTCCTTGGCGGAACTCGCGGTCAGCAAGGTACTCGGTCCAGGATCGTTCGCCGGATAATCGAAAGGCTCGAACGGCACCTGCAGCAATATTTCGTGCCCTTTGCGCCGGGCCTCCTGCATCCAGCGCTGGAGACTGTTACCACTGGCCGCAAATGCCAACGTAACCCCGGTCGGCAGTTGCTGGATCGCCTTCTGGCTGCCAGTCTGGCTGAGACCGAGGCCGCTGATCACGATCGCAACCCTCGCGCCTCTTTCTCCCGACCATGGCCTTGCATATTGATCCATGGGACGCAGCCCGTCAGCGCCGATGATCGGCAGCTTTCCTGCATCGGTGTCTTCGAGAAGATCAGGGTTCGGCTGGCCGGCTACCCGCGGATCCTGGCCCATCCGCTGGGCATCGATGACAAGCGGCCCGGTACGGTCACGCGGTGTGTATTTGGTAACGTAATTGCCATCGCCCGTGGACATACGCTCGATATTGGCACCCGACGCGCTACGCTCGGATGATGCCCCCGTTTGTGTCGACCGATCGGCACCATCTGCCTCTTTGGAAGGATCGGACTTTCCCTCGGAAGGCGCTTGTCCGACATTGGCAGCAACCTGCCTGAGCCCGTCGTCCTCCTGAATGACATAGATGGAAAGACCGATAATCCCGACAAGCACCACACTGCCGCATAATACGGCCTTGTAGCCGCGCCACGAACGTTTTGTCTTCGGTGGCCGCCCTTGTCCCAAGGGTGCATGGAGATCAGTACCCACGCTAAATCCGTGCTATCCCGTGGTCAAATACCAAGGGAGCCCTCTTGCAGGCTCCCTTGACGCTGTTCTTATGGCTTGACGGCCGCAGCGGCCTTGTCCGGGCTTGCTGGGAAGCTCGGATCAGTTTTGGTACCATGGAGAAGATCCATGGCGTAGTTCAGCTGGATGTCATCCTTGGCTTCCGGCGGCACATAGGCAGCAGAACCGGAACCCTCTTCCGTCTCGGCATTGCCTTGGATGTGGCCCTTGAGACTGGATTCACCTTCGGCCTTCAGCTTGCCCTGGAGTTCCGGCGGCAGCGGCTGCTCGACCTTGATGTCCGGATTGATACCCGTTCCCTGGATCGACTTGCCGGATGGCGTGTAATAGAGCGCAGTCGTCAGACGCAATGCGCCGGCATCGCCAAGCGGAATGATCGTCTGCACGGATCCCTTGCCGAACGAACGGGTACCGACAACGGTTGCCCGCTTCAGATCCTGCAATGCGCCGGCGACGATCTCCGAAGCGGAAGCCGAACCACCGTTGATCAGTACGATAACCGGCTTTCCATCGGTCAGGTCACCCGGACCGGCGTTGAAGCGGCGGGTTTCATCCGCATTGCGGCCGCGGGTGGAAACAACTTCGCCACGCTCGAGGAAGGCATCAGAAACGTTGATCGCCTGATCGAGAAGACCGCCCGGGTTGAGGCGCAGGTCGAGAACATAGCCCTTGAGCTTGTCTGCCGGTACGTCGGCCTTGATCTTCTGGATCGCCTTTTCAAGGTCGTCATAGGTCTTCTCGGTGAAGGAAATGACGCGGACATAACCGACATCTCCGCCTTCGACACGGGACTTGACCGCACGCACAGCGATGATGTCGCGAACGACAGTGATCTCGAGCGGCTTGTCGGCACCCTGGCGGATGACCGTGAGCTTGATCGGCGTATTGACCGCGCCGCGCATCTTTTCGACCGCTTCTTCGAGCTTCAGGCCGCGGATGGCCTGACCATCGATTTCGGAAATGAAGTCGCCGGCCAGAATTCCAGCCTTGGAAGCAGGCGTGTCGTCGATCGGCGCGATAACCTTGACCAGCTCGTTTTCCATTGTGACTTCGATGCCGAGGCCACCGAATTCACCGCGGGTCTGGGTCCGCATGTCATCAGCATCCTTGGCATTCATGAAGCTTGAATGCGGATCGAGCGAGGTCAGCATGCCGTTGATCGCATTCTCGACCAGCTTTTCCTCATCCGGCGGCGTCACGTATTGGGCGCGAACACGTTCGAAAACGTCACCGAAAATGGACAATTCCTTATAGGTCGACGCTCCGGCTGCCTGGGCCGGCACGCCGGCCGAATAGATGACACTCATTGCCGTCGCACCCATGAGTGCACCAACGATGACAAGCGAAGCCCTACGAATCATTTCGTGCCCTTCCAGTTTCTTTCGCTAACCACCAAGGCTTGGAATCAACCGTGGTGTTGCCGTTTCTAAATTCAATGTAAAGCGTCGGGCGATCCGTTTCCAGCGCCAACGCAGTTGCACTCGCCACTCTTTTCTCACCCATCACGGCGATCGGCTCGCCGCTGAAGACAAAGCGCCCCTGACGAGCGCTCACGTCCTTCATGCCCGTCAGAACCACGTAATACCCGTCGCCGACATTCAGGATGATCATCTGTCCGTAGCTTCTGAATGCTCCGGCAAATACGACCGACCCATCCGCTGGTGCAGTCACGATGGCCCCGGCATTGGATGCAATTGTGATGCCTCTCGCCGCATGCCCTGTCCCGTCGGGATCACCGAACCAACGGACGACATCACCGGAAACCGGGAACTCCAGCTTCTGCCTTAAACTTGAAAACGCATATGCTGGCGCAATGCGGTTTTTGTCAGGCACACCGTTTTCGGCCTGCTGTCTGGCTTTTTCGCGCTCCGCCTGCGTGAGACGTTTCTGGCGCTCTTCTTCCGCCCGCGCAGCCTCCATAGCCTCTCTCACCGAGGATATTTCGCTTTCCAGCGAGGAAATAAGCCCTTCAAGCGATGTTGCGCGACCTGCCAACTCTTCCGAGCGCCGGCGTTCCGCATCAAGTTCCGCCGTATTCCGCCCGTTCAACTTTTCGTTTTCAGCCAGAAGAAGATCCATGCGCTTGTCTTCTTCGAGGCTTGCCACGATCGCATCCGACACGGCCTGTTTTTCACTTGCTGTAGCGCTGCGTGTGTCACTCAGCGCTTTGAGATCCGAAACAAGGCGTTCGGCCTCACTGCGCATGCCCGGCACGACAGCGCCGAGAAGAATGGCGCTGCGCACGGAAGCAAGCGCGTCTTCCGGCTTTACGAGCAAGGCCGGCGGCGGGTTGCGCCCCATGCGCTCAAGTGCGCCGAGCACTTCCGCAAGAACGCCCCTTCGGCTGCGAAGCGACGAACGGATACCGTCTTCCTGCACACCCAGGGCAGCGATCTTTTTCTCGCTCTCCTGGATCTTCCTTTCGAGATCCTGTCGCTTTTGGGCCGAATCGATCAGTGCCTGGCGGATATCAGCGCTGTCCTTGTTGGTCTGCGCAATGCTCCGTTCGATGTCGGCTATCTTGTCTTCCGACAGCTTTATCGTTTTGCCGAGCGTTTCGAGTTCCTTGCGTGTCTCTTCTTGCTTCTGCCTCAACTCACCAGTGGGTCCGGATGTCTCCGCAGGCGTCACATTCACGGTGCCGTCGCGTGGTGGGACAGCATCCTGCGCAGACAAAGACTGCGGAACGGCCAGCAGAAACCCGGCGGCAGCCAACGTGTTGGCCAAGCCTGATCCATATTTGGCAGGTCTTTTCCGACTAGCGCCCATTTCCGCTCCGAGTGAAAGAATGCGAAGGCTAGGCTGATTTGCCCGGCTGCGCCACAAACAACATCGTGTCTGCGCCTCAACGAAAGGTTAAACGCGGTGATAAGGGTGGCCGGAAAGAATGGTCACGGTGCGGTAAAGCTGTTCGGCAATGAGAATGCGCACCAGCTGATGCGGCCAGGTCATCGTACCAAGATTGAGAACGAGATCGGCCTTGGCTCGAAGCTCCGGATCAAGACCATCCGCGCCGCCGATGGCCAGCATCAGATCACGCTTTCCATTGTCGCGATAACGCCCGATCGCATCCGAAAAAGCCTGACTGTCGAGCGTCTTGCCGCGCTCGTCCAACAGAACGAGGATGGCACCTTCAGGCAAGGCCTTTTCCAGCGCACCCGCCTCCTCGCGCTTGCGGGTGTCGGCGTTCGAAGCACGGCTTTCCTGTACCTCCACCAGCTTCGCCAGTTCCAGACCGACAGCCGGTCCGGCCTTTGCGAAGCGGTCAAGGTAACGGGAAGCAAGATCCTTCTCCGGGCCGGCCTTGAGCCGTCCCACGGCAAAAAGGGTAATACGCATATCCTGATCCGTCTAATTTCGAACAGCCGAACAATGCTGCACCGGCGCAGCGCGCCAGCGTTGCTTTAGCGGCTTTCGACGGTTCAGGCCAACCCAAAACCGCTTAGTGCAGCAGAGGTCCTTCTTCGATCTCCGGAGCTGCCCACATCTTTTCAATGTTGTAGAACTCGCGGATTTCGGGACGGAACACGTGAACGATCACATCACCCGTGTCGATCAGAACCCAGTCACCGCTTTCCTGGCCTTCAACGCGCGGGGATCCAAGCCCCTCGTCCTTGAGGTCGGCGACAAGATGGTCGCAGATCGCCATGACATGACGGCTCGATCGCCCTGTGACCACAACCATGTAGTCGCCCAGCGCCGATTTCCCGGCAATATTGATGGTGACGATATCTTCTGCTTTTGAATCCTCAAGGCTGGTGAGGATCAGTTCGAGAGCACGAGCTGCGGCATCGGCGCCACGTTCGGAACTCTGCGGGAGGATGGAAACCATCTTTCCCTTGGCGTGTACTGTTGTCAGGGTTTGTCCTTTCTTACCAGGTAACAGCAACAAGCACTTTCAGCGAATCCGATCAAGGTCGGCCGCTTCAGCGAAGGTGGCACCGAATGGTTAATCTTTCAAGGGAGAACCATCAGAAGTGAACGCATGACGCGAAACTGTCATGAACAAATGAACCGTCAGCTTCAAGGCGCTTTCTCGCGCCCGTTCGCCCGAAGCGCGGTTGAACTCAGTGTCGATCGCGGGCCGTGAATGAAGGTCCAGGCGGGCGCCTGGCGTTTCCACAGCGTACCGATATCATCCTCATCCACGCGTGCGTAATCGAAGGTACGGGCCATTTTCGATGACAGAAACGACAAGGTCGCCCCCGGCCGATCGATCACCGCGATCGGGAACATAGAAACTATCTCACGCCATTTCTGCCAGAGATGGAAGGATTGCAAGCTGTCGGCCCCCATGATCCAGACGAAATGAGCCTGCGGGTTCCTCGCTTTGACATGGGCAAGCGTATCGGCCGTGTAGGAACCGCCGAGCGCCTTTTCGAATGCCGTTACCTTGATGCGTGGATCACGAGCAAGACTCTCGCTCAGGGAGATCCGCTCAGAGAGAGGCGCAAGTTCGCTGCGGCTCTTCAACGGATTTCCGGGCGTCACCATCCACCAGAGCTGGTCCAGGCCGAGACGGCGAAGCGCAATCTCGGCGACCAGCAAATGGCCTTCATGCGGTGGATTGAAAGACCCGCCGAACAGGCCGACGGCCATGCCGCGCTCTATATGCGGCATGGTCAGATATCTGCGGTCGATCCTCTGCTCTTCCACGTCGGGCCGAAGCTCTATGGACGGATCTGGCCGGTGCCGTGCACGCGGTATTTGAACGAGGTCAGCTGCTCGACGCCGACAGGGCCGCGGGCATGCATCTTGCCGGTCGAGATGCCTATCTCGCCGCCCATGCCGAATTCGCCGCCATCGGCAAATTGTGTAGAAGCGTTATGCAGCAGGATTGCGGAATCAATCTCATTGAAGAAGCGCGCCACGACGTCGGGGTCTTCGGCAATCACCGCTTCCGTGTGGCTGGAAGAGTAGGTGTTGATATGCCGGATCGCACCATCGATGCCGTCAACGACCGCGACCGAAATCACCGCATCCAGATATTCCGTGCGCCAGTCTTCTTCCGTTGCAGCTATAGCAGTCGGGCATGCCAGCATAACCTCGGCCGATCCACGAATTTCGCAACCCGCGTCCTTCAACGCCTGAAGAAGAGGCACAAGATGCGTACCGACGACAGCCTTTTCCACCAGCAGCGTCTCTGCCGCACCGCAGACACCGGTGCGACGCATCTTGGCGTTCACAACGATCTTTTTCGCCATATCCAGATCGGCAGATGCATCGACATAGATGTGGCAGAGGCCTTCCAGATGCGCAAAGACAGGAACGCGGGCTTCGCTCTGAACGCGGGCAACCAGACTTTTGCCGCCGCGCGGAACGATGACGTCGATTGCTCCATCAAGGCCGGACAGCATGGCGCCGACGGCGGCGCGATCGGTCGTCGGCACGATCTGGATAGCATGCTCTGGAAGACCGGCAGACTTCAAACCGGCAACCAGGCACTCGTGGATAGCCTGCGATGATTGCGCCGAATCCGAGCCACCGCGCAGGATTACGGCATTGCCGGCCTTCAGGCACAACGCGCCGGCATCCGCCGTCACATTGGGGCGGCTTTCGTAAATGACGCCAATGACGCCGAGCGGCGTGCGAACGCGCTCGATCTGGAGCCCATTGGGGCGCTCCCACGCAGCGATCACCTCGCCGACCGGATCCTTGAAATCGGCAATCTCGCGCAGTGCCTGCGCCATGCCGGAAATACCCTTTTCCGTCAAAGTCAGACGATCGAGGAAGGACGGTAGGAGGCCCTCGCCTTCGACCTGTTTCAGATCTTCGGCATTGGCAGCAAGGATATTTGCCGCATTGGCAACAATCGCGTCTGCCATCGCGTGAAGCGCCTTGTTCTTCGCCTCCGTCGAGGCAACAGCGAGCTGGCGTGCCGCAGCTTTGGAATTACGGCCGATCTCGGCCATCACGGCCGCGATATCGCTCATCGAAACCTTATCCAGCATGGACAACCTCCTCCTTGCGGCTCGCCTTGGAGCGAAACGCGCCGGTCATCACGAGATCACCGCGATGTATCATGGCCGCACGACCGGCATAACCCAATATCGCTTCGATCTCGGCGGATTTCCGGCCGGTGATCTGGCGTGCTTCTTCGGCATCGTAACTGACAAGGCCGCGTGCAATTTCATGACCATCAGTGCCGATGATGGCAACCGTATCACCGCGGTGAAAATGGCCTTCGACGCGGCGAACGCCTGCGGGCAGCAGGCTTTTTCCCAGGCCGAGCGCCTTTTCCGCACCGCTATCGACATGAAGCTCACCCGCCGGCTGCAGCTGCCCGGCAATCCAGGTCTTGCGCGCCGTAACCGGGGTTTCCGAGGGCGCGAACCATGAGGAGCGCGTTCCCTGTTCGATCGCCTGCAAGGGGTGATCGGTCTTTCCCGACGCAATGATCATCGCGCAACCGGCACCGGTCGCAATCTTGCCGGCATCGATCTTGGTGCGCATGCCGCCACGCGACAATTCCGATGCGGCACCGCCGGCCATCGCCTCGATTTCAGGTGTGATTGCGGGAATGATATCCAGAAACTTCGCTTCGGGATCGAGATGGGGAGGAGCGGTATAAAGCCCGTCGATATCCGACAGAAGCACCAGCAGGTCCGCCCCCGTCATGGTTGCGACACGCGCGGCAAGCCGATCATTGTCGCCGTAGCGAATTTCAGATGTCGCGACGGTATCGTTCTCGTTGATGATCGGCACGGCACCGATCTTCAGCAGCTGCTTGATGGTTGCGCGGGCATTGAGATACCGGCGACGTTCTTCCGTATCGCCCAGCGTCAGAAGAATCTGGCCGGCGACGATCCCGTCGCGCGACAGGCTTTCAGACCATGCGCGAGCAAGCGCGATCTGGCCGACCGCAGCGGCAGCCTGGCTCTCTTCCAGTTTCAACGCGCCGGCTGGAAAATCAAGGACCGTACGTCCCAGGGCAATTGCGCCCGACGAGACAACCAGGACATCGACACCCGCGGATTTCAGCGTCGCAATATCGCTGCAGATGGAATCGAGCCATGCAGACTTGAGGCCGGTCTTGCGATCGACCAGCAGTGCCGAACCGATCTTGATGACGACCCGGCGATAGCCGGAAAGCGCCTTGCGGGCATTCGTATTCCCGCCGGTCATTGCTCGTCGTCCTCGTCATAGTCCTGCACCGATGCCGTCCGGTCCGGCAGAGCCGTCTCGTCACCTTCGCTGGCTTCGATGATGACGTCACGAAGGGCGCGCAGGACTTCCGTCATGCCTTTTCCGGTCGCGGCGGAAATGAGGAATGGCGTCTGACCGCAGGCCTTCTCCAGTTCCTTCGCCTTCTTCTTCAATTCCTTGTCGTCGAGAATATCGATCTGCGACAGGGCAACGATTTCCTGCTTGTCGGTCAGACCGCCGCCATAGGCTTCCAGTTCGGCCTTCACCGTTTTGTAGGATTGACCGACCTTCTCTTCCATCGACGAAACGAGATGCAGCAATACCCGGGTGCGCTCCACATGGCCGAGGAAACGGTCGCCTAGACCGATCCCTTCATGGGCTCCCTCGATCAGGCCCGGAATATCGGCCAGCACGAATTCGCGCCCGTCGATCGCGGCGACACCGAGATTGGGATGAAGCGTCGTGAACGGATAATTTGCGATCTTTGGCCGGGCACGGGTGACCGACGCAAGGAATGTAGACTTGCCGGCATTCGGCAGACCGACGAGACCGGCATCGGCAATCAGCTTCAGCCGCAGCCAGACGGTCTTTTCCTCGCCTTCAAGGCCCGGGTTCGCCCAGTTTGGCGCTTGGGTGGTCGGCGACTTGAAATGGGTGTTGCCGAAACCGCCATTGCCGCCCTTGGCCAGACGGAACTTCTGACCTTCCTTGATCATGTCCATGATCAGCGTTTCGTTATCTTCCTCGAAGATCTGCGTGCCGACCGGAACCTTCAGCGTCACGCTTTCGCCATTTGCGCCGGTGCGGTTACGGCCCATGCCATGGGTACCGATCTTGGCCTTGAAATGCTGCTGGAAGCGGAAATCGATCAGCGTATTGAGGCCGTTCACAGCCTCAACCCAGACATCGCCGCCGCGTCCGCCGTCACCGCCGTCCGGCCCGCCGAATTCGACGAACTTTTCCCGTCGGAACGAAACCGCGCCCGCGCCGCCGTCGCCGGAACGAATATAGACTTTTGCTTCGTCGAGAAATTTCATCTTGCTGCCGTCAGTCTTGTGTTACGCAACGTCATCAGGGGTTTCTGGACGCCTACTGGTGCGTTTCGATACCGTTCGTTGCCTTTAAGGTCAAAGATTATCATGAAGTTCGTCAGCCATACCGTGCAATAGGGCTTCGGTACGGATGAAAGGTTCGATCCGCAGCGAATTGCCGAAAATCGCCGGGACCGCCGTAGTCGCATCATTTCCCGGCCTGACTTGAGATGGATCGACGGCCACCGGCAGGCGCCGGGGCCGTCAATATTGTCATCTTGCTTCTGGCCGGACCAGATCACTGGCCTCCAGGATCGTATCGATATGCGGTGCCATGCGGTTGCGGGCGGTGGAGAAAACCTCTCCGGCATCGACAATCCTGAAACCAAGCTTCCTCTGCACATTGAGCGAAGCAAGGTTATCGGCGAAGGCGCCGGAATGGACCCTGACGTCGGGCATCCGCCGGAAGAAACGCTCCAACACGGCACCGACAGCTTCCGTCATATAACCATGATCCCAGTAGTACCGGTTCAGCCAGTAGCCCAGATGCCAGCCGTTCCTGCGCAATTCCATGCCGACAACACCGATATGGACGTCATCACCGGTGGTAATGGCAAGATGCCAGTCCGACATCAGGCCCGAAGTCTGGCGCACCAGCCAGTCGAGCGCATCATCCCGATGGTAGGGCTGCGGAACGCGGGAGAGCATCCGGGCAACCTTGAAATCGGCAAGCGATGCGGCAATCGCATCCGCATCGGCAAGCCGGTGAGGACGCAGGGTCAGTCGGCGAGACTGGATGACCGGGCACGGGCCGGGCGAAAGCCTGGTTTCGAGGGGTCTTTCAACGACTGCGGCGTTCATCTCAGCTCTCCCCAGCTTCTCAAGGATATCCAGGTCTTCCGATCCAGGCGGAACCATTCGACCGGCACCATGGCGCCTTCCGCCAAGCAATCGATCATGCCGGATCCCTGAAACTGGAAACCGCACTTCTGGATCACCCGCTTGGACGGAATGTTGGTAACCCGGCAGCGCGCATCGATCTGGTCGATTTCGCTTCTGGTGCGGAAAGCCATGTCGATCAGCGCATGGGCGGCTTCGGTGCCATACCCCTTGTTCCAATAGGGTTCACCGAGCCAATAGCCGATTTCGAGCGTGCGCTCGTCCTCTTGCGGCTCCAATGCGCAGCAGCCGACAAAGGCGCCGTCATTTCCTCGGGTAATGGCATAGACGCATTTGCCAATCTCGCCGGCATTCGTGCGTCGCACGAAATCGGCTGCGTCTTTCGCCGTGTAGGGATGCGGCATGCGCGACACCATCGTGGCGATGGCGGCATTGTTGGCGAGATGGGCAAGTGCGTCGATGTCTTCTTTGTGGGGGGCGCGCAGAACAAGTCTCGGCGACAGTAAGACGGGGCACTCGCTTCTCGACCGGTCCTGTGACCGGTCCGGCCGCAGCCGTTCTTCCGGCGGCCGGGATTGGCTCGCCCTCAACAATTCGATTTGCATGGTTCAGTCTCCTCTGGGGGTAAAAAGAAAAAGGGAAGATGGGGTAGCGCCCCATCTTCCCTTTTCTTTGACTGAACCTTGAACGTTCAACCGGGTCGATGAGACGCCGGTTGCATAACGCTTGCCGGCTTTATTCTGCGGCTTCCGCTTTCGGCATTACGGACACGTATACGCGGCCGTTAGCCTTCGTGCGGAAATTCACGTTGCCTTCGGTGAGCGCAAAAATCGTGTGGTCCTTACCGAGGCCAACGTTGGCGCCCGGATGCCACTGCGTGCCGCGCTGACGCACGAGAATGTTGCCGGCAACGACGGATTCGCCACCGAACTTCTTCACGCCGAGGCGCTTGGACTGAGAATCGCGACCGTTACGCGACGAACCGCCAGCTTTTTTATGTGCCATGGGAGTTCTCCTTTACCTTCGAAACCTGATTAGCCGAGAATGTCGGTGATGCGGACGACCGTGTGATGCTGGCGATGACCGCGAATCCGCTTGGAATTCTGGCGGCGGCGCTTCTTGAAGGAGATGACCTTCTTGCCACGGTTATGCTCGACAACTTCGGCCTTGACCGTTGCGCCCGAAACGAACGGTGCGCCGATCTTGGCATCGGCGCCGACGCCGACGACCAGGATTTCGTTGAATTCGACTACTGCACCAGCTTCGGCTTCCAGCTTTTCGATGGTCAGCACGTCGTTGGCGGCCACGCGGTACTGCTTACCGCCGGTCTTGATGACTGCGAACATTTTATATCCTTTCATGTTCGTTCCGGCTCTCTTCTCATCGAGAAGGGCCGTCTTTTTATCAGTCGGTCTTTAGCAGGAGGTCAGGAAAGAGAAATCTTTTCAAAACGGATCTGCCGGTGAAACTGCGCAGGAATTGATATCAAATCCCCGCAATCGACAGGAATGGAAGCTTTTCCACAACCTGAACGCTCGCGGGCTTACGCGAGTGACAAAAAACTGTCAAGGCGAAAGGATATGAAGACTTGCATTTCGCCCCTTGCCAGCCCGATTTTTCATCGCTATGAGACAGCCCGCGCTATCATGCGCCGACCAGCAAAGCGGAGAGGTGGCTGAGTGGTCGAAAGCACCGCACTCGAAATGCGGCGTGCCTGCGAGGGCACCGTGGGTTCGAATCCCACCCTCTCCGCCAGTTTGGTCCTTCGGCCGTAAGGCTTTCCCGCGATCCGATCAGTTTTCTCGACATTTGGACCTGGCGCCGGAATTGGCTAGGGCCACACTTGAGGCACGACCTCGCTGTTTCGATCCTCGTTGTAGAGTTAAAATGGCTATGTGTGACTTCAGTTAGTCGATCTTGGAGCGTTATTCATCTCGCAACTTAAGGTGTGGCACATTATCTGATCTCAGATTGATCGCGGTGGATAATGGATGCCGAGCTTTACCTTATATCTTGATGAGACTGGTGCACGTCATCCTGACAAGCAGTCAGGTTTGCCTGCTCGTAGCGATTGGTTCGCTATGGGAGGGATCTTGATCCGGCGGGAGGAAGTTGACGTCGCAAAGGCAATGCATTCCGAGATCACTTCTAGATGGGGTATCACAAGCCCTTTTCACATCACCGACATGATAAATGAACGGGGGCGCTTCTCTTGGCTTGGGCGACGGACCCAAAGAGAGCGTGATGCTTTCTGGTCTGACTACCGCGAATTCCTTGCGACTGTTCCGGCGGTGGGCGTGGGGTGTGTAATCGATCGCGCTGGGTATGCTGCCAGGGGTTACGTGAAGAAGCATGATGATAAGTGGCTACTCTGTCGGAGCGCTTTCGATATTGTCGTTGAGCGTGCTGCGAAATTCGCTAAAGCGAACGATCGAAAGTTGAACATCATCTTTGAGGCTGATGCCGCTATGAATGGTATCATCGAAGGATATTTTAATAACCTTCGAGAGCGTGGTCTCGAGTTCGATAAAGATAGTTCCGGTAAGTATAAGCCGCTAACCCAGGGCGAATTCAGCGATATTCTTACAAGTATAGAAAATAGGCCTAAACAAAATAGGATGCTGCAAATCGCGGATAGCTATATCTATGCGATAGCCAGGCGCGGATACGATAAGAAATTCGACGTTTATAGACGTCTGATGGATGACGATCGAATAATTGATTGCCTGCTTGACAGGGACAGCGTTTCAGCCTTGGGCGTCAAGTATTATTGCTTTGACCATTGAAACAAAAAAACCGAGGTCTCCCTCGGTTATTGCGGCCCCCATACGGTGAACCTAATAGGCTATGCCTGGCTGGAGATATATGGGATCAGATATTAAAGGCAAGTGAATTCTGCTCGCGGGAATGCTCAAATTTTAGGAGTCATTTTTGAGGGGATATAAAGTCCTTGACGTGATGATTCGTTTGAATCATGCTGAGTTCAGGTGACGCCCGTCGCCTATTTGTCACCTTCGCAGGGCTACCAAACCATTATCGCGAAGGATAGGACCGGCAGTGTTCGCAAACGAACTCAAGCCGGCCGAAGCGGACGCGGACGTATGAACGAACGTGAACGCCTTTAGGCAACATACAAACTACCATCGTTTTACCTCTGGAGTTGCTAGGTTTAAGCCTAGCGGCTCTGGAGTGCTCTATTGCGCTCCGCTTCGCATTCGCGACTCGGGCTGGCAACAATAGTGCGACGACGGGCGTCATCTGTAATATCGTGAGAATCGATAATGGAGTCAACGCTAAGCGTCTACGAGCGACATCTAAACTGACGCTTTGTTAACCAAAATACTTTCAGTTGCTGTTGCTACTTTGAAGCGTAGTGAGTTGGTGAGATCTAATGGCAGTTACACAGGGACACGGGAACCCCCATTGGACCCGAGATGAGACGCTCCTCGCGCTTGCTCTGTATCTTACACTCGATGGAAAAGTCCCATCGCCGCGGACACCTGAGGTAAAGGCACTCTCGGACCTGCTTCGCTCTCTCCCCTATCACGCTGAAGCCGCGAAGCAGCCGACATTTCGTAACCCTGATGGCGTCGGCTTCAAGCTAATGAACATCCGTCAGGTAGCTACCGGCAAGGGGCTTGGTAATGTCTCCAATATGGACCGCCAGGTATGGGCCGAGTTCGGGCAGCGCCCGGACGAAGTGCGCCGGATCGCCTATGCGATCAAGGACGGGATCACCGTCGTCGGCTCAGAACAGTTACCGGAAGTCGAGCAGGAGCTTCCCGAGGGTAGGCTTCTCACTTCGCTTCACCTTCGCCGAGAGCGAAATCCCAAGGTTCGCAAGATGCTACTCGACGATCGTCGTCCAGCAGGATTCCGTTGTGAGATCTGCGATCTGAGCCGGCTGGACCTTGAGCAGCCTCTACAGGAGGCAATCTTCGAAGCGCACCACCTTGTGCCACTGGCCGACGCCGCTGAGCGCAAGACGAAGCTGGCCGACTTGGCTTTGCTCTGTGCCTGCTGTCACCGTCTTATACATCGCGCCATGGTATCGAAAGCGAGATGGATAGGGCTTGTAGAGGCCCGGGCGCTGATCCTGCCGGGATAATCCTTCGCTCGCCTCCAAGGCTTCAGTGTGATACTCGATTTCAACTGGAGAGCCGCGAGGCAACGATTAGGAAGCTCAGATGGTGCTCGCAAGCCCATGCGATATCATCACGACACCAAGCTCCAAAAACCCGACTTCCGCAAATGCTCTCGCTTCAGGTCCGCGACATAAATCTCGTGCGGGCGGATGCTGCCAAAGTCCTCGACCTGGCTCGCCAGAGATCTACATTCCGCAAGGTGCCGCGCCGCGTGCTTGTATCGGCTGGACCGCGCGCTCTCCAACGTGAAGTCGATCATCGACCGCAGCACGATCGTCGCGGCCAGCGGATGCTTTGTTGAGAGCACCTCGGCAGCCGGCGTCATCAGTTCGTAATAATCGCCATCCAGCTCGCCTGCCCGCTTCGTAACAAGCTTTGCCGCCTCTGTCGGTGAAGGCCAGCGCAGGAAAAAGTAGAGAGCGCGATTGGCATCCGGAAATGCTTGGGCGAATGCGAAACCTCTCTCCTCGGCCTCGAGGTCGTCGAAGTCAGGCAGGCGGCGGATATAGGCGCGCAGATGCTCGTCGCTCAGCGACTGCTCGAAGCACGCCCACCGGAATGCCTGGGCTTCATCGTTGCGCTCCAGCGCTTCCAGTGCCTCGATGCGTGCCAGCTGCCACTCAAACGGGACGTCCTGCCGTCCTTTGGTCTCGACCTTGTCGAGCGCCGCAAGTGCTTCTTCGGCTCGTCCCGCTGTGACAAGACGGTTGGCGATATCCGCGGCAACTAGGGGAGCGCCGCGCGTCTTCTCCGGCTGCTGCGCGATATAGGCGTCGACATCGTCCTGGGCGTCGGCAATCTCCTGCAGCGCGATGCGCATGGTGAGATCCTTACGATTCCCATAGATTTCGTCCTCGTAGATCGCACCTGAACTGCTCCAGCCGATGACCCGCCGATCATTCTTAGCCGGCTTCTCCTTGGCTTCTCTCGACCAAGCGATGAAGAGCGCCTTGAGACGCTCCAACCCCTCATTGCCGAGCGCGGGAGCCATCGCAGTGATCAACTGGTCAAATTGTCCGTAGCCGTTGTCTTGAAACGCCTTGAACACCTTCTCAGCCAGAACATCAGCGTCGATCTTCGCGGCTTTGGCGATACTCCCGGCGTCGGTGCCGGCCTGATGGAAACTTTGGATTAACGAGCCGCTGCCGTCGTCTGAGCGGCCAAAGAGAGGATCAGCGATCGCCAGGAACTGCCAGATCAGGTCGAACGCCTCTGCCGGATCGTGAGGAGCGATGGTTTCGACGATCGTCTTTCGCTGGGTTTCCAGATCCGTCTTCGTGGCCTTGACCTTACGCCAGTCGATAAAGGTCTTGGCGCGTGCGATGCTGGAGAGTCGCTTGCGAACTTCTCGAGCGACCTCCGCGCTACTGTGGTTTTCGGCAAGCTCCATGCGAAGACGACGCTTGTGCGCGGCGCTGCCGGTGCTAATTTCAATGAGCAGTTCGGCGAGCCGTTGCGCACCGAGTGCTTCCAGATTTTTGGCGTTGAGGGTGGTTTTTGCTGCCATGACCTACGCCTGTATCACCAATCAACGACCTGGATGCTCAAAGGAGCAGCGCCGCCGATGATCTCCAGCAAGCGGTCGATGTTCGGATGAGCGCCAGGACGCCTCTTCGCATCGGCAGTATGCTCGGCGAAAATCTCTAGCGCGTGGGTTGCAGCTTTCGTATTGAGCACCCCGAAAGAGTGCTGGAGATACTGATAGACAGCGAGTGAACCCTGCTTGCCTGGCTGGTTTTCGATCGTCGCGACAATGACACCCGCTGGGTCGATCAGGTCGATGCGCGCCAGTCCCTTGATCGATGGCAGCAGTTGGAGATTGTCCTTGAACGAAGCCGTAGGCTGGATCATCGCTTGTTCCCTTTTATCGTGGCGGGTTTGTCGTGCTTTAGCAGCTCTGGCTTACTAATCGACACCGTTGCTTCGATAATTTAATGCGCGGATGACGTCGGCACCCAACTGCTGGGTGTTCTTCGGCCCACCCTTAGAATTTAACAGATCCACGCCGACTTCAGCCGCAACCGATCGAAGCAATCCCTTGACTACGACTGGCTGCTCTTCGCCACCTCGCCAAACCCGGATGGCACCACTTTCATACCTGACAATTTCGAGGTCAGAGTAAGGAGCCCTGTCCGTTATATCCAGGGACTCAACGGCGCGTGCTTCGCGTGTTCCTCGGCTTATCGGATAGACAAGCTTGCCACCCTGCTCCCGCATCAACTCCAGCGCATCTGTTGCCGGTGCATCCAGAAGTTCCTCAACCGACACGCCTTTATCATCGTCAACATTGACCCGAAGAACCATCACTCGGTCTACATGGTGAAAAGTGCTGGCGTTGAAACCAACATGCGTCGATGACGTGATGGTTTTCACGGAGATCCGCTCATTGGATGCGGAAACGACGTCATAACCCCGCTGGTTCGTATCTAGCGCCATCTGGCCGCGAGTAATCATTGCTGCGTATAGCTCGCCTATCCGGCCAGTGAGGTGGTTCAGCTCGCCTGGGCTCACGCCCCAACTGAGTTCCTTCTCAAACCAGGACAGAGCTTCGGCAAGCGATTGGATGATCTGCACCTGACTTAGGGTTGGACGATCGACCATATTTTTCAGCAACCCCAGAACCGGATCGGGTTTTGGATGTGCTTGAGGTCGGGAGTGACTATCCTCTTGCCTCTCGCCCCGACGTAGAGGTCCCATATATCGGCCGGTGCATCCCGCCCAATAAAGCCCAGCCTATGAGCCTCCGACCCGTCCGCGTTTGGAATGTCTGGAAAGTTTTCCCTCGTCGCAGCCATCCAACGCTCTGGCTCGAATGCGCCCACCACAACGCCTCGCACAACGGCAAGCACATATTGTGCATTTTCAGCACGGGACTTTGATACGCGCCAGCAGTAACGAACGAGATTGTATATGGCTCGGCGATCGAACCGGTCATCCAGCTTGTTGATGTTGATCAGGACCAGCTTGTGCTCGGGCTTCTGAGGGAACTCCGGCAGGCTATATTTATCCAGGATCTCCACGTGGTTCATAGGTCCGCGATCGCTGCTGGCATGACCACCTTGAATGTTGGTGAGGCCCGGATAAGCATCGATCAGCGCGGCTTCAACTTCGAACACTGCCTGGTCGGGTATCTCGTGACGGTGGATGACGTGCAAGACTTCTAAGCCTGCGCTCTTTATAGCTCGGATGCGATCGAGCTTCGATCCGAGTGTTTGGCTGTCGTCCTCAGCCACGTCCGCGACGCCAGCCGCATGATCGAAGACGCGGTTATTTCGGCCTTTACCGACGTAGAAGGTCTCGCCGTTACGCGGATCAATCAGCCGGTAGACGTAATTGCCTAAGCGCTCACATACTTCTTCGGTAAATCGTGATTTCATTCGCTCAAACTTATGATCTTAGCCGGCGCAAACGTCTCCAGCTTCTTTAGCCCCGAGACCATACCCTTGCCAAACATCGGAGTGCCGATAGCGCCCTTGAGCCAGCACTCCTTTTTTGGCTTGATGTAGGTGAACGCAACGCAGCGCTTCTGGTCTATGCAAGCCAGGCGGCAATCGAGCGGTGTTTTCGCGGCGCGCTCAGGTCGGCGAGATAAATCTCCACCAGAGAGGTCGATGTCGTCATAGAGGGCCGTTGTCGGGTCGATTGTTCCGAGAGTTAAAGCGCCAGGATCTGACTCGGCTCCACTCAAGAAGCGGCCGGAGAACGCGACGCTATTCCCATCCGCTCGACCAGCGCTGGACTTCAGAAAGCAGTTAGGCCCTCGCTTGATCTTCGGGTTCCCGTTGAAAGTGAACGCCTTGCACTGGCCGTCCATGACGAGACAGCTCTTTGCGCATTCGCCTGCATCCGTCACGCGTATCGATGAAATATCGTCGCCGAAGAGGTCTAATCCTGTGTAGACCGCTATGCGGTTCGGACGGCGCGTGAACTCTTCCAAAGGTGACAGCTTAGCCTGCTGATTTGCTTCTGGCGCGATCGAGGCGACAGTCGTCTCAGTTGAAGCATCACCGCTCGCAGTCGGCTCATCGGTCTTTGCATCCACGCTTGCAATTGAAGCGGGCACATCCACAGCGCCCTCTGTTGAACTTCCAGAGCCCGCAGCGCGATTGAGCTTGTATTGCGCCACCTCTTCCTGGCTGAAAACATGCATGTCGTCCGGTGGCGTCTTGAACATGATGTGCATCACGTCCATCGGCGTTCCAAACCGGTTCAGCACTTCGATGATGTCAGAGATAGCAAGCTGAGCGCCGACAAGGTCGGGCGAGTCAGATGAAATCTGATGGACGCCCAGTGCGCCGTCAACTTTCCGCTCATCGCCAGCGAGGAACACAAACGAGCACGCCGAGAAGCACTTGCTCTCCTTCGGGATGTAGGTCGCCAGCTTCCGCTGATGGATGTCGTCGGCGATCAGCAAGCCCATCTGGACACTGCCGCCTGGGCTGTTGAGCGTGACAAGCTTCGCGTTCGGTGCCGCTTGAAGGGCTCGCCGGAAGTTCAATCCAGAGTTGACGTCGATGTCGCCGTTGAGCGCGATAACGCCAGGATTGGCATCGTCAACCAAGAACGGACCGAACGTCTTTACTGCAGCCGATGCGCCGGAGATTGATAGAAGCGATAGCACAACGCCAGCGAACGCAACTCGAAGTCGATTACGCATAGAACAAACCCTTTACCCGCGGCCATCAAACTACATCGGCCGTGGGGGAGCAAGGACTTCCCGGCGGCTTCAGCAATCAGTTTTGTATCGCAGTTAATCTTCGCCACTCGGGTGCCGGAATTACCCTTGGCCCCCTCCGCGGGGCATCCTACGCATCATCTCGATTACAAACGGAGATTGAGATGGCAACGATCAGAAAACTAAGGGGACGATGGCAAGCGCAGGTTCGTCGTCGTGGCATGAAGCCTCGAGCGAAGAGCTTCGACAGCAAAGCCGAGGCGGAAAAGTGGGCGCGCGATCTTGAGACGCAGGTCGATCGTTTCGGCATGGCTCCGGATACAAAGATCCTCGAGACCACGACGCTGGGAGAGCTTCTTGAGCGTTACCAGAACGAAGTCACGCCCCTTAAGCGAGGTGCGGTTCAAGAAGGACAGCGCATCGATGTTCTCCGGCGTCATGACCTCGCGCACCGAACATTGATTGGCCTCAGCCAGCAAGACGTGGCGACATTCCGTGACGAACGGCTTCAAAGCGTAGCTCCATCTACGGCGGTGCGTGAAATGGCGATCCTCAGCCACACGCTTGAAGTCGCGATCCGAGATTGGGGTATGCCGCTCGCGAGGAACGTCGTTAAACTGGTGCGCCGCCCGGTTATCCGAAACGAGCGCAGCCGACGCCTGATGGGTGATGAAGAACAGAGGCTGCTTGATGGTTGTGATGCCGGTAAGATCCCTTTTCTCCGGACGCTGTTGATTGTCGCGATCGAGACCGGGATGCGCCGTGGAGAGATCCTCGGATTGAAGTGGACAGACATCTCGCACAATCGCCGGGTGATCACTCTGACGATGACCAAAAATGGATCTGGGAGAGAGGTGCCGCTTTCGCAAAGAGCATTCGATGCGCTAACGTCTTGGAAAGTCCGAGCCGACGTAGATGCATCTACCGTCTTTCCGATGAGTCCTGGGGCGTTGGAGCAGACTTGGCGTCGTCTCCTCGTCCGGGCTGGAATCAAGAACCTTCGTTTCCACGATCTTCGCCACGAAGGTGTCAGCCGCCTGTTTGAGCGCGGTCTGAACATGATCGAAGTCAGCAGCATATCGGGCCACCGAGAGTTGCGCATGCTAAAGCGATACACGCATCTGTCCGCCGACGATCTTGTGACACGTCTAGCCTGAACACCTCTAGTATCCAGATCGACGCCGGCTTGGCGTCGATCAAAGTCCTAGAGAAAAGGCATCGTCTCGATCATGATGGTGCCTGCTGCCTGAGCAATCGGCTTTTCCGACTACCCATCCTCCACATCACCGAACGAAATCCCGTCAACATAGCGTCAACATCTGTCAACATAGCGGCTGCCCTTGTTGACGAAGTGGCCCAATCAGCGAGAAATTTGCTGTCTAAAGGCGATAGCGCAATGCCTTTGTGTTGACGTAGCTTAACGCTAAGTTGACAGAAATTTCCGATTTCAGCGTTTTCCTGAAGCTGTCAACATGGAGATGGCGCGTGAGCAGGGCGCACAATTCCTCGACGCGAACGCCGTCTTGAGAAAATCGTCATATTGAAAGAAAGAATCGCGCCGCGCTACGTCTCCGTGTGCGGCATTAAGTCAGATGCCTTGTTTCTCAGCGCAGAAAACATAGTGCAGCCGTGTTGCCTGATCGTCAACGCCGAACGTGGTGGCAAGTCAGTCTGCCGGATCATTGAGCAGCTCTCGCCACTCGCAGATGTTATCAAGACTATGTCGGAGCTCGCGGTCAAACGGCAGGAGTCGATAGGCTAGATCTTCTGGCGTAATGCCGCAGCCGCGCTCAATCTGTTCTTTCTGTGGGTGCAGGCTTGTAACTACCTGTTGCCTTGTTGGTTGCTGTCGGAGCGCAACCTAGAACCGTCGACTTTGCAATCGTCATAGCGAGTCACTGGCTGCGTTGGCGTGGTTAGAGCTGCAACTTATCGTCCCGATCCGCTGAAGCGAGCCAGTGGCGATCCTCGTGTCAACACCGCCATTCTGTAGACGGGTTCATCTGGATAGTGTTTCAAGTTACCGGATGTAGTGCGTGCCGGATGCGCTGAGATAGAAGTTCGAGATAATCGCCGGAATGGATGAGGAAATGTGTTGGACGCCGCAGGCGTCCACCAAGCCCGCAGGGCGCGGAGGCGAGCGAAGCGAGTATTTTCTACAGGCTGACAGAATTCCTGACATTTCCGTTCATTCTTGTTATCTTGTTATTAGTGTTTATAAATATGCCATATAGCATACAGAGGAAATGTCATAAATTCTGTTTGATGTTCCGACGAAAAAAATCACGCAAGCCTCCTTCAAGCTGACTATCTAGTCTTCACAGCAACGACAGAAGGTTTCAACATGCCCTCCGGCAACAACGCCAACAAGCTCTTCGTGGACGAACGGGACGCCAGAACGAGATCGAACCTGTGGGACTATCATAACGGCACCACACCAGAGCATACTCAGAGCTATGGGAAAGCGAGCAGCGCCGATAAGTTGATCGATGCAATGTTCGAGGGAATAGACGCGCCGCCTCAGCAACCGACAGACAGTAAGAAAGAGCTCGACTTGGCTGCCAGGACCGACCTGGTAAAAAACGCACTCCGTAAGTTGGAAATTTTTCATCAAAGCCAAAAGTCCAGTCTGCGTGAGCGATGGAATCGCGACAAACGTGCCGAGTATGCAGCACACCGGCTGGCTGAAGGTAAGACAGTCAGGCCGTATCGACATCACCCCAAAATAGAGGGTGAAAGTCCTGAGGAAAGAGAGCGCCGCCTGCGACGAGAAGGCGATCTCAGACGAGCCGGCAAGGACGAAAGCAGTGTTCGACCCTATCAAGATCTCGCCCACCTTACGGATGAGGAAAAACAAGCCAGGAAGAAAAAGCAAGACGCTGAAGCTGGCGCTCGTAGAACACTGAAGAGAAAAGCAGATGCAGTGCGACAGGATCGCCGCCATGCATGAGTCCGATGAGCTGGGATATATCTATTATCGAATCGGCGACGATGGAGAGTGGGAGCAATTCCGAGTTTCAGAATTGCCTCCGTATAGAGCTGCAAGGCTGGCCGTCGAAATGACGGCTAATGCGCTTGAAGTGACCCAGAATATGACAGAGGCCGACCGGGAAGTTGAGCTGGAGCGGGTGCTGGCGCGCATCGAGCAGTTGTAGTCCTGCACATAACTACTTGTTGAGTTGGGCTCTGGACTGCGCCAGAGCTGCCGCTAGATCAATTGCCTTCTGGCGCAGTTCATCTCTCTCCTGATCGCCAGATTTTTCTCTAGGGCCTGGATTAGTGACGAGCTCGGTTTTTTCGCGAGGCCTCAAAGCTGCAATAACAATAAGAGCAACCAAATTGAATAGGAAGCCGAGCACGAACCAGCCGAATACATCCCGGTTCTTGTTCGACGCCAGGATTGAGCATGCCCCACCAATAACTACGCCAGCCACGGCAACGATGACGAAGGGCTCCATATCAATTCCTATCATTTCTCTAGAGCGAGAGAGCGAAAGGGAACCTTTTCGCTCTGTCGGGTTTAAAATGGGTCTGACACGGACCCCCTTGAAACTACAGGATGCGACCGGATCAACGATTACAGCTTCGGTGTATTGGACAAAGGTTCCTTTAAGTCAATGGCTTAGGATTGATGAGGTGAGCCATGAAGATGATCGGATATGCGCGGGTTTCTACTGTAGAGCAGAGTCTGGACCTACAGATATCCGCGCTTCGAGCCGCAGGGTGTTGCGAGCTATTCACCGATCATGGCGTGTCCGGTGCTGATTTCCGTCGGCCTGGCTTGCGAAAGGCACTTCGGAAAATGGGCGCCGGAGACATGCTTGTTGTCTGGCGGCTAGATCGACTTGGACGCTCTCTCGTTGATCTCATCCAGACCGTGAACAATCTTTCGCGGCGCGGATGCGACTTTCGTTCGCTGAACGAACGCATCGATACGTCGTCGTCGGGAGGTCGGTTGCTCTTCCATGTCATGGGAGCGATGGCTGAGTTCGAACGATCGATTATCAGCGAGAGAACAAAAGCCGGGATGGAAGCAGCAAGAGCACGAGGCGCTCGTATCGGTCGCCGTCCATCGATGACGCCCGACCAAGTGAGTGTGGCGCGCCACGCGGTTGAGGTGCAGTTCAAGGAACTCTGTGACGTTGCCGCAGAGTTCAACGTCCATCCGAAAACCTTGGCTCGTGTGCTCCGACAGCCGATCATACCGACGAGTTCTTCGCCAACCATTGCTCCAATGACTTGATCACGTCGGGGTTGAGCCGCGTGCCTCGAGCCAGTGCCATGCCAACCGACGCGTTCAGCCGGAGGTAGCCCATCTCAAACATGACGTCGCCTGGCTTGAGTTGGCGCTTTGCCATGATATGTTTAATCCGTAGCGAGGACGCCGGTGTAAGTCTTCGATTAGCGGCGACTACGAGTGGCCCGGATGGGGAAACGGGCGCGGGTAGGGTCACGCCGGATCCCACCAGGTAACGCAGAAACTCTGCCTGCTCGGCAGTCGTTGCTTTCGACCAGGAGTTCTTCATTTCGTGAAGTCGCGTTCTGATATGCTTCAATCCCGCTGCGATCACAGCTTCACTCACCGTCCGGTATCTGCCAGCTTGGAGATCTGCGTAAACTGATGGGTGCTCGTGCTGTAAGCGCTCCTCATAATACGCGTTATCTCGAACCTGCTTCTTAGCCATTTGGACTTCCATATGTGTAGCTGGCCAAAAGGCCAGAGAGACTCACAGGCGCGTTTGGCACGTCGGGAGCTGGAGGCCAACGTCAGCACACGTAGAGCCCGCCTGTGAACATCCTTGAGTTAACCAAACGTAGTCCGCTCAGCAATCAACCTTTCTTTTTGTTCCCCGTCTGCTTCACACGGATCCGGAGTGGCTTACCCTCAAGCTGATCAACGTCAAAAGCACCGGTTTTTCTAACGAGATCACTGAGCTTGCGGAAACCGTATGTTCGCGGATCGAAGTCCGACGCGAGGTTTGCAAGCTGATTACCTACGGCACCGAGAGGCACCCACCCGTCCTCGCTCTCCATCTGAGCGATCACCTTCTTCATGATCGGCGTCGCGGCGCTCGGCTGCTGCAGGGATGTCGATGCCTGGACTGGCTCGGTTCCATTGGACGCGACCGTCGGCAGCAGATTTTCGGTGTAGATAAATCTACGACATGCTTGTCTAAAACTCTCTGGCGTTTTCTGCTCACCAAAACCAAAGACGTCGATGCCTTGTTCTCGTATGCGAGCGGCTAGGCGGGTGAAGTCGCTGTCTGAAGACACTAGGCAGAACCCTTCAAATCGACCGCTGTGCAGCAGATCCATTGCGTCGATGACAAGAGTGATGTCCGACGCGTTCTTGCCGGTCGTGTAGGCGAACTGTTGCTGTGGAATTATGGCGTGTCGTGCGAGGACGTCAGTCCAGCCCTTCGACCGGGCGTTCGCGAAGTCACCATAGATCCGGCGAACGCTTGCCTCTCCGATCTTGGCGATTTCCTCGAATAGCCCATCTGCGATCTTCGCGGATGCGTTGTCGGCATCGATAAGCACGGCCAGACGAGGAGAGCGATTTTCATTCGGCATTTCCAGTTGTCCCGTGGCCGGTTTCAAAGTCTGGACCGATAGCTTCTCGCTGTCTTGCTGTCCGGTCAAGCACCGGCGCTAAATCGACGCGGGAGTCTCACCGGCACGTTCGCCACGTCGAGAGCAGTGAAGCGAAGTCTCCTATCGCCAAGGCAGCCAGAGATCATTCTCGAGCCAACGGAAGCATACTTTTGGCTAGACCGACGGCTCGAGCCTCTCCCAACCCAGCAGGTGTTCGTTCTTGTTGAGCCAAACCTTGCGCTCCTCCCAGCCCCGCAACAGCCGCCCCACGAGGTCCCAGAACTCCAGCTCGTGATTGCGGTGCTTCAGATGCTCCGATCGCAGAGGCAAGCTACCTGACCTTCGGCCGTCATCACATGCTTACACTTATCCATTTCCCTGAGAGGATGCGCCTCTCGTAGAGTATGTCTCGGCTGCCGCGGCCGTCTGTCTTTAAATATCTGGAGATTGAGATGTCCGACGCAGACGCCCTTTACAAGAACGCCGGTGCCGTCACGACGTTCGAAAAGCTTAAGCTCGGACAGTCGAGGTTTTTCAATCGCACGATTTGGCCCAACGGAGAGATCACATGGCTCGGACCTTGGGAAACCCAGGGTAAAGCACATGCCATCGCGAACTTCGTAAAGATGAGGCGCGTGAAGACTGCTTTCATTGTGAGAATTACCAAGCACCGTTGAGCCCTGACGGGGTATCGACTCACCGGCGCGCTTGGCATGTCGAGTGCAGCGAACGGCGTCTGCGACCGCCAAGCTAGCTAGTGGCCTCTGGAATATCTACCACAGAATCAATCGTCGAACCCGGTCGATTCTGGTTTAAATTTTAGCTGTCTAGCGTTATCTCTGACAATACTTAAATCGCCCTCATCGAAGCCCTCGGTTGCCGTCGCCTCGATCTCGAGTGTCAACGTCACCTTGGCTCCCTGCGTTCGCTGCAGTTCCATCACGACAGCATTGAGGATGGCGTCGAACGATTTAACGGGTCGGACCATGTCGATCTCGACCGAGCCGTAGAAGCGCGTCGGCTTGCTCGGCCCAGCAGGCTCAGAAACGACCGGATTCGAGCCGAGGACGGGTGCGGCCGGATGGCCAGGCTCTGTTACAGTTGGTGCTCCTGGAGTCGACACCAACCTGGCGGCTGCTTCCTCGTCAATCTGCCTGCGGGCCTCAGTCTCGCGCACGATGAGCCCCGTCGAGAGATCAAGGCTCGCCGGCTCCCTAGCCCAGCTGAGCTTGTGATACTTGCCCGTCGCCTCATCGAAGCTCTCTGCATATCCGAACTGGGGATCGAGCTTCGCCAGCGCGTCGCGGATTGCAACCTCGAGGGCAACCCGGTCGCGTAGCTTCGGTAGGTAGACGTAGGACGCGAACCAGTTGGTGATCTCGGCGACCGGCAGATGTGGACGATCTTCGGGCCAAATCGGCTTCAGCGCTAGCCAGAGGCGTTCGGTGCCGAGTTTCTCCAGGGCCACGCCATCGGCCTTCGCCTTGTCGTAGACCATGGCCGGGATGGCAGGTCGGTCGCGCGACGAGATCTGGTTGTGCTCGAGTTCGAAGGGTTTGCCTGGCGTATCACTCTTGACTGGGTGAAGAACGTGGCTCCAGGCAGCCCTCACAGCCTTCTGAGCGGAGTCCCGGTTCGTCTTGGCCTTGTCCTTGGCATCCGCAGACTGTGCCTGTGTCATCTGCTGCTGCAGCCGGTCGTCCGAAGCGATAGACGCCCAGGCGAGGGCCTTGCGCATCACTTCTCGCGCCGTGCCGAGCTGCGCCACATCGGGCGCCACGTAGATAAACGTGTTCCGGAAACGCCTCTGCGACGACCGGCAACGCATAAGGCCATCATCCACCGCCTCCGTCGCTGCAGACTTGCCAGCGCCGCGACCGGCGTGAGGATGCGTCGGGCCGAGGATAACTAGCGACAGCGCCGATACTTCGTCACACATAGTCGGATCGTCAGGCGCTGCGAAGACGCGATGGAAATTGCCCTTAGTGTTTCCGTCTTCGCGCAACACATCGGAGATGGCCGCATCAACCTCGTAGTCCGGTAGTGCCCTGGCGCGATCGTCGGCAAGACGGTTCAGCGTAGGCTGCGTCGAGAACCAGTATCGGCCCGCTTCTTCGTAGAGGTATGTGGCGCGCTCTGTGAGCTCGCGCAGTGCCTCACCGAAGATCGCAAGCTGGTCTCCAGGCTCAGCACAGGCCAGTCGTAAGCCCTCACCGGTAACGCCCGCGTTGGGTTGACCAACCAATGGCGCCGAGCAAACGAACACAGCGCGGGCGGCGCGTGTCGCAGCGCGTGCCTGCGAGATCCGGCGGGATGGGTTTGCTTCCATCAGGTTAGGCAGCGAACCGTCGCCATCCACTTCCCTGTCGACGACGGCCCCGAAAGCGGGATCGAGCGGATACAGGACGCTGGCACGCACGCGTTCATTGCTAACCGGGATGCGGGCAGGCAGAATCATAGGATCGCGCGACTGCCCATGCCAGAGCACGCCGACAACGTTCGCCATGAAACGCAGAACGCCACGCGTCCGTTGGAATTTCTCGAGGCTCGCCCAGTCCTTCGAAAGACGATCGAAAAGCTCGGGGTGGATCGGATAGGAGAGCCGCAGAAGCTCGAGATAGCGTGCCTCCCTAGCCGGCGGTGGGAACTCGGCCGCGTTGGACTTGTAGAGATTGTGGAAAGCCTTGACGGTGTCGTCGCGCGCCTTCTCTCCCTCGACATCCAACGGCTGGAACAGGCGGCGACGGATAATCTCGTAGGTTTCGTCGCCAGAGGCCGGGAGCCAGGCTGACTGCACGCGTCCGAAGATCTTCTCGAGCCGCAACAGCGCTCTCACGCCTCGCTCACCGCCCGCCTCGGCATTGCTCTCGGGCAGCGAGCCAACGATCAATATGCCCGGCACCATCTTGGCCGCCTCGGTCAGCGACTGGATGAACGACAGAAGCGCCTCGAAGCGATCCTCATCGAGTTGGCGCGCAAACATTGTCAGTTCGTCGAGAAGGATCACGCTGGGCCCAGCTAGCCTGAACACTTCGACCATGAGGTCGGAGCCAGGGCTCGTTCGGGCCACCTCGGCCTCTGCCACCAGCTTCAGCCCTTCCTCTCCGGCGATGCGCCAGGCGATGTAACCCCAGAGGGTGTGCAGGCGCGGACCGCCCTTGATGTTGAGCGACACGTCGACGCCCTTCGAAGAGCCGACGAAGACACAGATCTTCGGCTTCGACAGTGATGCGACGCCGGCGCGATCGAGGATCTCGGCAAGACCCGGAAGTGCACGAGGATCGCCGCCTTCCTGGAGGTGCTTCACTAGATGGAAGAGCGCTAGCATTGTGTGCGTCTTGCCGCCACCAAACGCGGTCTGCAGACCGATCACCGGGTCGCCGCCCGAGCCGCCCAGGCGTTGCACGGCTGTCGCCAGCACGCGCTTCAGCCCCTCAGTTAGGAAGGTGATGCCATAGAAGGCGGAAGGTGTCGCATAGCCTTCACCGGCAAGGCCAGCGTCAACGGCGAAAAGGTCGGCAGCGAACTCGGCTTCCTTGAAGCGGTTGGCGATGACGTCGGGGTGCGGCAGTGCCACCTCGATCCAGGGTTTTAGCGCACCAGTGGAAGGCTCAGGGGGCGTCAGGCCGAGTTGTGGCTGCACAGCTGCCTCGACGACCTTGTTGACAGCCGGAGTTGCCGGATCGATCTGGCCTGACTCTATGCCGGTGGTGCGTTGCGCCGCATAGGCGGACTTCACTTTTTCCAGCGTCGTAGCAGGCGCCTTGAGGATCTCAGCAAGCTGCAGCATCGCGAACAAGTAGTTCAGCGCCTCAGCATCGCTGAGCGGCAGGTTGAGGTGGGAGGTTGCATTGCGTGCGTCGAAGGCGACGGAGACGTGGTTGCGCGCCTTGTGCAAGATCTTGCGGTCGAAGCAGGCATAGAAGACATCGTTCCAGTTATCGATGATAGTCTTGAGCAGGCCATAGGCGTCAAGAGGATCGTTCGTGCCGGAACCCGAGGCCCGGCTAGCGTAGTGCAGCCAGCGTGACCCGTGTTTCTTTTTCATGTTGGCTTCGACGAAAGCCTCGAGCACCGGTTTCAGGACGAAATCGAGTGTGTCTCGAACCCGCTTCGTGCCTTCGATATCTTCTTCTGCCATGATAATTTCCTCAGAGATCGAATGCGACCTGGGTCGATTTTGTGCTGGATGGCGTGACCATGGTGCCGGCGTCCTCCAGATGCGACCATTCCTGCGCAAGCTCATTGTAAACCAACGCCTCCTGCGACCAGCCCTTCTGGGTAGCGATCTCGAAGAGCCGATAGGCGAGCTTACGCGCCTGGTCGCTTGCTGCCCCCATCTGCGCAACCAGCCGTGCCGCCGCCTCCGCACCACCATCCTCGGCGTTGAGCACACGAGCGGTGTGCTGCACGCACTCCCAAATGGTAAGCGTCCTGTCCTTTGCTGGTGACCAATCTTTCGAAAGCTTTTCGCGTGGCGTGAGCGCGGTCTTGCCTCTCAGATCTTCGAACACTCCAGAGTCGAACAGCGCATTGCTGGTGATATTTTTGGCATTAGCCAGCGTTATCAATTCACCGGACGAGCGTGAGTCCAAGCCGTAGGTCGCAAACCAGGCAAGCGCTACCTGCGTCTCGGCGTCGAACGCGGCATCTAGTTCTTGGTCGATCTCTTCCCAAACGCGGTTGATATTGGCGAGCGCTGTCTTCACTGTCATCGCACTATCGTCGTCCTCCAGCACTTTGAAATATCTGGAGAAGACGCCCATACCAGGACCAATCACCGACTGTTGCATGTCAACCGGTCCCACCCCAGCTTTACGGATGGCTTCGATAGCATCGGGGAGCTCTCGGCGCAGGAGGCGAATGAATTCTCCTCGCATTATTGTCTCTGCGTCGGCCCCGCGTTTTCTGCAAACCAAAACGATCGATGAAGCGAGTGCATTTGCTCCCTTCCCGATCATACGATTGGCCATCTCAGTTCTGATCGGCCAGGTGCCATCAACTACAAGGCCACCATCACAAACCGCCTGCAAAAAACTTGCCCAACCAGCAGATGTTACTCCATCGGCAGCAGCTTCCGATTGTTTAAAGGCGTAGTAAATGGTTAAAGGTTCAAGCTCTGTCGCTGCCTTCCGCATTGCGGTAAGCGCGTGGCCCATACCTTCCATAAAGAACGATTCGGCTGCCTCTTTGCTACCGTGACGATGAGGCGTTGCGACAAGTTCCTCTGCCTTTGGCACAGTAAGCCTTCGAAAAAGCGCTGGCCATATATTCGACAATGAGGGACGTAGCCAAACATAAAAATAGTCAGATAGATCTGCGTAGCCAATATTATCGTAGTATGGCGGGTCGGTTGAAATAACAACTGGTCTAATTGGGAAGGAGTTTTTCGCCGCATCGATATTGTATATCGCTCCTTCGATAGTGGTATTTACGAATTGTCCAATGGGCTTCACCAGATACTCAAAGTTTACATCAAAGCTACCAGAGTTGCCGGAAAATGGGCCTACTTCTGCAAAGTCCCAGGTCATTGGAATCGCTTGGCGCGCAAACGTGTTTCGAATTTTTGTTCCCCAGCCAGGACCGCCAGCATCCCAACTGCAAACCATCGACAAACTGTTCGCCAAGCTCGTAACCGCAAAAGCCAAATAGGTCGCAACTGCATCGGCGTAAGCTTGTGCCCCTTTGCCCCCTTCATGCAAATTGAGCTGATCACTGGATAGGTCGGCGGCTTTGGCATCTGATAAAGCTCGCTCACGCGCCTCAGTCACCAGCCCCGAAAATGTCGTCATCGCAACGAGTTGGCGCGGGCTATACAATGAAGCAAACGTATGCATTCCATAGTTCGGCGTTTTGAAATCGCGTGGATTAAGTGGGAGCTCTCCTTCAGGTTCCCAATCTGGCCTTGCGCTCCGAGCAACATCTTCATGATAGCTAGTCGGCGACAGAAACGCTCGTCTTCGCTTTCCTTCCGCGACGATGGCCATCAATCGGACGCCAAGACGATTGGCTTGTCCCTGCTCACGGATATAGCTGAACGGCATAGAAGCGCCAGAAAGTATGCAAATTCCGCCACCGCTTCTCCCAATGGTGCCTGCTTTTAGCTCTTTTTCCTTTTCCTTAGTCAAAATGCCGTTGTGCACCTCAAAACGCCATCCATCGGGAGCGCTTTCGTCAACGACAACTTCGACCCAGGCTTTTTGCCCCTCTTTGGTAGAAAGCACGAAAGACGAAACCAGTGGGACCATTGCTCCTTTTGACGCCGGATCGGGAGAGCGCACAGTGCGTGCCCACAACCAAGCAACAACGGTCGCCTCGGAGCCATCTAATAGAGTTGCCTTAGGGTATAGATGTCCAATTCGCTTTTCAGCTTCATCGCGCATCCATTTGCCGTAATACGTTACGTCTTCGGCGAGGCCCTCAGCGCCCTTACCATTCCAGGTGCCACGCTGAAGCTCTTTTCTGGCGGTAGGATTTATGGGCTGAAGACCCGCGAACTTTGGCGGGATTTCGATCATAGCTTTCCCAATCAACACCGCAACAGGGTTGAGGTCTGATCCGTAGGCGCGCAAGCCCAGCCTCTGAGCTTCGAAGGGAATTGAACCGCCACCTGAAAATGGGTCATAGATAGGTGGAGCCTTCTCCTGCAAATAAGCAAGTATTGCCTTCCCATCGCCCTGCGGCGGCGGCTCCTCGTTGAGCCCCCAGGCGACCGAGCGGGCAATGTGCCACCTAGCTTCATTAAGGATCTCCTGGTCGTTGGAAGCTTCCCAGGGCACCATGCGCTCGATTAAGCGGTGCAGCCGCCGGCGCTCAATATCCTGCGCCTCCTCCGTTGGAAAACGGTCTGGCCATGAGGAGGGATCGTCGACGAGTTGTGAGAACAGCACTGCGCGGCACGCCGCTAAAGGCCTTCGAGCCCACCACAGTTGGAGTGTAGACGGGTGCCCGTGCCGTATCGATTTTTCCCGAGCAGACGCCGCGTTGATCGCTTCGAGCGGGATCGAGACCTCGATGAGTTTCTTACGTGGAGCCGAAGCCGTCATATCCTACCTACAATTCCGGGCACGTTGAGAGCGTAGCCAGTTCCAATTTTTCTCTGCACATGTCAGGGAATCGTCTTTTCAAGACGGTGTCGTTCCCATCGATACCAGATCAGCAACGTTGAACACCACTGCTGTCTCGCCAAAGCCCAGTTCCCTGTGGAAGAAGCGGCGAACATAGACCGGCTCACGCGCAAAGCCCTCCTCGATCTGCACGATCGCCAGGATGAAGGCCTCGGCCGCGTTCAAGGACGACAACAGTTCGTTCTTGGTCAGGATGATATCGCGACCCTCGGCGTGCCGCCCCTTGACCTCGATAAAGCGGAGGTGCCCCGTCTTCCCGTCGCGGCTCTCGATGTCCCAGCCCTTCTTCTCCGCTGCGACATCGCGAGGCATATGACCGAGCGCAAGTTCCGCCGCCATCACCGCGTCCATGGCCGTCTTCTCTGACATTGCGCGCAAGACGGGATCCTCGGCAAAACCGCCCACCACCGGCGTAGCCATAGCGGGCAGTGTAGCATCCAGCAGGCCGCGCGGTATCACCAGCGCAGCGCCCTTCAACACCGGCGGCAGCGCGGAGATCTGCCGTTCGTGGTCGAGCTCCGTCTGACGCTTGTGCAAACGCTCGACCAGGCGTGCGGCCGTTGCTTCGGCGTTCTGCGCGTTGATGCGCTGCTCCTTGCCGGCGCGCTCCTCCTCGCGGAGCCGAGCAGCACGCGCATCCCAGTAATTGATTTCCCGGGTGAGGCGCGCCCGCACCTCACGTTCAATCTTATCGATCTCGGCGATCCTGCGCTTTCTGACTTCCTCGAGGTGCTGCGGCACGAGCGAGGCGATTGCATAGCCGAGCGCCTGCTTTTCAACATTTCCGGCCAACCAGGCTGCGTTCGGCGCGTCGGCTATTCTTGACCGCTCTTCCTCGGTGATCGGTCGGTAATCGAGATAGGGCGCTGGTCCGCCATCGACCGCGGAGCCATCTTCCTTGAGAAACAAGAACTGGAGACGCTGCGAGATGACGCGCGGCTCGCCTGAGCGGCTGGCGCGAGCATCGCGGATGGCGTGCTCAAGGTAGACCAGCAGACGAGGATCTTGACTGTCCTCGGCGTCGTCGACAAGCACTGCGCCTTGACCAAGGAGCGGCTGGAATCGTTCAAGGACCAGGTCAACGAGCGCTTCAAGCAAAGGATGCCCCGGCGCGACGAGTTCGGCCTGCGGCTGACCGATTATCAGCGCTTTCTCGAAAGTGATGCGCGCGTAGCGATCGAGCACCGGGTCGGATCGGCCGATCAGCCGGTCTCGCTCCTTGAGGATCGAAGGAACGCGCAGGATTTCGAAGCGGCCTTTTTCGCGCTCGGCGATGCGTCCACCAAGCATCACAAAGGCCTCGCGGAAGAAGGCGCCGATGAAATGTGGCTGCAGGCGGCGAGCGGCGGCCCGTTCCATCTGCTCGCGGATTTCGGCGACGGAGCTCGGGTTCATGCCCTCCGACGTGAGCTTGCGCTCGGCGACGAGGGTCTCGATCGCCTCCACGTCAACGGCGCCATCGACCTTTTGGAACAACTCCGCCTTCTTCTCCGGACGATCGCCGTAGCGGATGGCCTCTACAAGCAGATCGCGAAGCGCCTGGCCTTCGAAGAGTTCGCCGAGCACATCATAGACCTTGCCGCCGAGAGCCGTTCGCGCCTCTTCGAGCTTCTCGAGCAGCCGGCGATAAACCTCGCCCTCGCGCGTGTTGGCAGCGCAAAGGTTCCAGAGATGGCAGACCTCGGTCTGACCGATACGGTGGATGCGACCAAAGCGCTGTTCGAGACGGTTGGGATTCCACGGCAGGTCGTAGTTGACCATCAGGTGAGCGCCGCGCTGCAGGTTCACGCCTTCACCCGCCGCGTCGTTGGCTATCATTACCCTGACCCGCGGATCCGAATTGAAGGCCGCGATCGCCGCGCGACGCGCCTCTCGGGCGATGCCGCCGTGGACCACGACGACAGCAGAAGGGTCGCCGATTAGCGCGCCGATCTTCTGTTGCAGATATTCAAGCGTGTCCTTCGGCTCGGTAAAAATAAGAACCTTGCGCCGCAGCCCGGTCGCCTTGTCGAGCATGAGGGGCTCGTCAAGGATGGACTGGAGCTCTCGCCACTTCGCGTCCTGCCCGGATAGCTTGATCCTGAGCGCACGCTCCTCCAGATCCTGGAGAATGACGATCTCTGCTTCCAACTCCGCAAGTGTTGAGGCTGCTGTTGCCTGGTCGACGATCTGTTCCTCTGCCGCCTCAGCCTCCGCACCCGGCACCTCTTCGAACTCGTCGGGGTCATAACGCGGCAAATCTGGAGCGCTCGTCAAGTGCGACGCCCCGCCCTGGCGCATCAACCTCTCCTCTCTCAAGCGCTCTTCGAGCCGCTTGCGACGTCTCTCGAGCGAGCGATGGATGGCCGCGGGCGAGGATGCGAGCCGACGCTGCAGGATCTGCAGCGCGAAACCGACGCTTGACCGGCGCTTGTCGTCGCCAGTCCGATCGGCTCGATTCATTTCCTCGCGGACATACGTTGTGACAGCCTGGTAGAGGTCGGCCTCGACGTGCGAGAGCGCGTAGCTCGCAGTATAGGCCCGACGCTCGGGGAACAATTTCGTCTGATCGAAGCGATAGAGCTCCTCTTTCGTTAGACGCCGCATCATGTCTGAGACATCTGCTTTGTGGACGCCTTCTCTGAACCTACCCTCAAACCGATCCGCATCAAGGAGACTCATAAAGAGCTGGAAATCCGCCTCCTTACCGTTATGTGGCGTTGCCGACATCAGCAGGAAGTTTCTCGTGCGTGTGCCCAGCAATTTTCCGAGCTTGTGGCGCCGGGTCTCCTTTACCTCTCCACCGAAATAGGAGGCGGCCATGCGATGGGCTTCGTCGCATATGATCAAATCCCAGTCCGGTGCCGCATCAAGCTTGGCCTTAAGCTCGTCGGAACGTGCCGCCATATCTAGTCGAACAATTAGCCGGTTCTTGTCGAGGAAGGGGTTGCTACTAACCGACGCTTCGATCTGGTCACGTGTCAGAAGGTCGAAGTGAAGTCCGAACTTCTCCGCCATTTCCTCTTGCCACTGCTCAACCAGGCTGCCCGGCGCTACGATCAAGCAGCGCTCAAGATCACCGCGAATAAGGAGTTCCTTGATCAGCAAACCAGCCATGACGGTCTTGCCGGCGCCGGGATCGTCCGCGAGCAAGAACCGAAGCGGCTGGCGGGGAAGCATCTCACCGTAGACCGCCGTGATCTGATGCGGCAGCGCTTCGATCTGGGAAGCACTTACCGCCAGATAAGGATCAAACAGGTGTGCAAGCCGGATCCGATAGGCCTCGGATGCGAGCCTGAGAAGTGCGCCATCTGCGTCAAACGCGTAAGCGCGGCCGTCACTTACGATTTCGAAGTTTACTTCTTCGCCGCGGTAGACGAGCCTCTCTGCAACTTTACCATCGATACGGAAAACGAGATTCATGGCATCGGAGCCGAAGCGTGATACTGAGACGATCTCGGCGATGCCGCCAGCACCTAGCCCACGAAGCCGTGAACCAGGTTTAATGTCTTCAAAAATGCTCATTGTTCCGCGGCTATCAACTAACTGACTAAGATGACCGTCACCATATCGTCGGGTTATTCAAAATGGTAGCTTCACGAGCTACTGTAAGTCAGACTTTAGCGGCACGCCTCGGCCACACCACCGGTGCCGAAGACTCAAATTGCCAGCCTGATTTTTCGCCGCTATGAGACAGCCCGCGCACATTGCGCCGACCAGCAAAGCGGAGAGGTGGCTGAGTGGTCGAAAGCACCGCACTCGAAATGCGGCGTGCCTGCGAGGGCACCGTGGGTTCGAATCCCACCCTCTCCGCCATGTTGTCTTGATCCGCTCCGGATCTCAAGTCTTCCTAGGTATGCTTCTATCTTCGAGCTTTTCTAGTTCACGCATGGAAGCCTGACAGGCACGAAACACGCATATAAATTGCCTGTGAGACATAAAGAATCCAATCAATTACAGTGCGTTCCAGCTGCCTTAAGAACTTTTTTAGATGGATTGGACAACTGGCGACTTTCTGCCGAATTTCGGCGGATTTAAAATCACCTGCAGTTCAAATACCTTAATGGAAATTTCGCCCCTTAGGCATGACTTGCGCCGGATCAGAATCTCTTAAATGGCCCACATCAGAGGGCTCGATACATGGCTGAACAATCGAAGGCGACTTTGGCCGCCGTGACTCGCCATCGGATATGGGCTCCTCTTCGGACCTTGGATCGCCGAAATGTCCGGCTTCCTTCTGCAGCAGGCCCAACATCGGTGTCATATCCTCGATATGTTCAACGACCGTATGGATGACGCCGCTCTGGCTCTGCAGCCTCCCTCGGATCTTCACTAAGCGAGCGCCCATGACCACGGAACGATATTTTTCGAAAAGCTTCGGCCAGATGATGGCATTGGCAACGCCCGTTTCATCCTCAAGCGTGATGAAAATCACGCCCTTGGCCGATCCCGGGCGCTGCCTCACGAGCACGATGCCACCGATCGTAACCCTTTTACCATTTCGGACATTAAGCAGATCGACGCTTCGCGTAATGCCCATAGAGCGAAACTCCTCCCGCAGGAAGGAAACCGGGTGAGCCTTGAGGGAAAGCGAAAGATGGCGGTAATCTTCGATCACCTCTTCTCCCGGCAACATCAGGGGCAAGCGAGCCTGAGGCTCCGGTCGAAGATCTGTATGCTCTGCGCTTTCGAACAAAGGATCACGGCACAGAGCGGTTTTCACATCCAGCCCCCTCACCGCCCACAACGCCTCTCTGCGAGACAAACCGATCGAACCGAAACCATCCGCATCGGCAAGCCGCTCAAGACTGGCCTTGTCCAATCCGGATCGAAACCAGAGTTCGTGAACATTCCGATAGCCCCCGCTGCGGTTGATCGTGAGCTTGTCCTTCATATCCTTCTCGTTCAGGCCTTTGACCTGGCGAAAACCGAGCCTTATTCCATACCGGGTTTTGATGACGTCCCGCATGCTCTCATGAGGCCGGTCGATCCTGCCCCGATCGGGGGGCATCTCCTCTAAAGTGCAATCCCATTCCGACCGATTGATATCGACCGGAAGCACGCTCACGCCATGTTCGCGCGCATCCCGGATAAGCTGCGCCGGCGCATAAAAGCCCATCGGCTGCGAGTTCAGCAAGGCCGCGCAGAAGACATCCGGATAATAGGTCTTGATCCAGCAGGACGCGTAGACGAGGAGAGCGAAAGATGCCGCATGGCTTTCTGGGAAGCCGTATTCGGCAAACCCCTCAATCTGGCTGAAACACTGTTTTGCGAAATTTTCGGAATAATTGCGCTTGCACATTCCTTCGATGAAGTCGCGTTCGAATTCCTTCACCCGGCCGGATCGCTTGAAAGTTGCCATGGAACGGCGAAGCTTGTCCGCTTTGGCGGCAGAAAAACCGGCTGCGGTAATGGCGATCTGCATCGCTTGCTCCTGAAACAAAGGAACGCCCAGCGTTCTTTTGAGAACATGCTCAAGATCCGGGCTTGGATATTCTATTGGCTTTCCAAGACGGCGATCTTCCCGCCGCTTGAGATAGGGGTGAACCATGTTGCCCTGAATAGGACCGGGCCGCACGATCGCCACTTCAACGACGAGATCATAGAATGTTTCCGGCCTCAGCCTGGGCAACATGCTCATCTGCGCCCGGCTCTCAATTTGAAAGACCCCGATTGTATCGGCCCTGCAGATCATACCGTAAACATTGGGATCCTCGTCTTTTTGCAGAAGACCAGCCAGTGTTTCTTCACGCCCGTAATGGTTACGCAAAAGCTCGAAGGCTTTTCTCAAACAGGTCAACATGCCGAGTGCCAGAACATCGATCTTCAAAAGCTTCAACGTATCGAGATCATCCTTGTCCCATTCGATCATGTAGCGGCCCGGCATCGCCGTTTTCATGATCGGTACGACTTCGTCGAGCCTGTCGCGCGTAATCAGGAAACCGCCGACATGCTGGGTCAGATGTCGCGGAAATCCCATCAGTTCCCTTGCATGGGCTATGACCTTTTTTGTCAGCGCATCACTGACATCAAGGCCGGCCACCTTGGCATCGCGCTCCGAAAGCCCGTCTTCCGACCAGCCCCAGACCGTGCTTGAGAGGGCAGCCTGAACGTCTTCCGACAATCCGAAAGCCTTTGCGACCTCACGACCGGCCATCCGGGTCCGGTAACTCGTCACCGCGGCGGTCAGTCCGGCATGACGATAGCCGTAATGGCTGTAGATATACTGGATGACCTCCTCGCGCCGACCATGTTCGAAATCGACATCAATATCCGGCGGTTCGTTTCGCTCCGTTGAAATGAAGCGCTCGAAAAGCAGGGTTGTATACGTGGGATCAACGTCGGTTATTCCGAGACAGAAGCAAACCGTTGAATTGGCGGCAGACCCTCGCCCCTGACAGAGAATTTTAAGCTCATGTCGCGCATGCCAGACGATATGGCGGACGGTCAGGAAATAGGGTTCGTATTCCATCTCCCTGATGAGATCGAGCTCGTACCGGATCTGGTTAGAGATTTCCGGCAGCACGCCTTCAGGAAATCGTCTTTGCGCCCCCTCCCATGTCAGCCGCTCGAGCGTTTCCGAAACCGTTTCTCCCGGCACGCTTTCATCGGGATAATTATGCTCCAGTTCCTTAAGTGAAAAACTCAGCTTGCTGAAAAATACCACCGTGTTCGTCACCGCATCCGGATAGGCATGAAAGAGCCGCACCATTTCGCATGCCGGTTTGAGATGGCGATCTCCATGCGCAGCAAGCCGAAACCCGGCCTCCTGGATCGTTACGTGATGACGAATGGCGGTCACGACATCCGCCAAGGACCGCCGGAAGGGCAGGCTGAAAATCGGAAGATTCGTCGCGATCAAAGGCATACGGTTCTGTCGCGCGAGCTGGGAAAAAGCCGCAAAGACAAATGGATCTCGCCCGTCATAGGTTGGCGATAGAGCGAGATAGACATTCTTGCGAAACTTCTCCCGATACAGTCCAAGCCGCTCATCGAGATTTGCCAGATATGCCTTGTCTTCAGCGCGGGAAAAATCCGGTACGACCGCCAGCATCATCTCATGACACCACTCCAGCAGATCCCATTCTTCCAGAATGCAGGATCCCTTTTCGGTCCTCAGATTGCCCGTACTGAGCAGGCGGCAAAGATTGGCCCAGCCTTTGCGGTTTTGCGGATAGGCGAGAACATCTGGCGTGCCGTCGGAAAAAACCAGTCTGGCACCGGGATGAAACCGGCAGGGCTCAACTGCTTCGTCTTCGCCTGCCTCCCTGCCCTTTTCCTTCTGCCGTTCCAAAGATTCAGCCATCTCCTTGAACTGATTATAGGCACGCACCACACCGGCAACGGAATTTCGATCGGCAATCCCCAATCCGGAAAGGCCAATTACGCTGGCGGACAGGACCATCTCTTCGGGCCTCGCCGCGCCTTCGAGAAAGGAGAAGTTGGTCTTGGCACCTATTTCGAAAAAGCTGATTTCATCCATCATGCGAAGACCCCATGGATACGCCATGTCGGAGGAGGGTCGTCCCCGTAACGGCCCAGCCGGAAAACCCAGAAAAGCCTTCCAAGCTCGCTCTCGAGACGGAAATAGTCACGTTCCTGCGCCTTATGGTCGTTAAGCCACCATTCCGGCGCAATCCGTTCCGGCCCCTCCGCCCGGGTGACCGTATGCAGGACATGCCGCCAGCGAAATTGTTGCGGTGGGCCGTCGGGTACGAGCGCGGCCAAAGCTTCGACAGGTTCGGGGTTGCGCAAGAGCCTCACAGGGCGATCGGTCCGCGGCAGGAACTGCAGAGCCGGGCCGGTATCAGGCCCCCTTTCCTGCGCTGCAATTGCCGGGGCAAAGATTTCGGCGCGTTCCGGAATATGACTTTGACGACGCAGGTAGACTTGAAGACAATGTACACCCAATCGGGCGGAAGCTCTGTCGATGAAATCTGCGAGAGAGGTCTCCCGTCCCTCTTCTCCGACAAAATCACTTTGAAGCACATCGAAAACGTCATGTTGCACCACGTTGAGCCGCAGCATTTCGAAACCGAAACCCGCATCCAGATCGTCATGAATTGCATCAAGGCGCTCTGAAAAAAGGCCCGAGATCCGCTTCGGATCCCTCAAAGGGCGTGAAGCGCCTGCCGAAATCCGAAACACTCGCCCATCGACACGGAAGAGGACAAGTTCGAAAACCCTCCCGCCGACACCGCGGCTTTCAAGGCTGCTTTTGAGTGAAGAAGCAATCTCGACCGTTATCCCGAGAATATCGTCTTCCGTCTGGATCGGCTCGCTTACCTGGCGCTCCGCTGAAAGCGCCGCCACCGGACGCCGCGGCGATATCGCTTCTTCGTTTGCACCAAGCGCCTGATCGAGCCTCAACAACAATTGTGAACCGAACCGACGGGCGAGCGGCGCCCTTGGCATGGACATGAGATTGGCGACACGCTTCAGGCCAAGCTTGCAAAGCGAGGCGACCATTGCGTCATCGATGCGAAGCGCATGCACGGGCAAGCCACCAAGCGCCCCCGCCATATCCTCTCTTGCGATCACCCCGCCACGCCCGAAGCGGCTGATAGCACTGGACAACCCCGGAGTGCTCGATATCGATCCACCAACGTCAAACCCCATCTGCCGAATCCGGGCAAGAACATCACGAAGCATCGCATCTTCGCCCCCGAAAAGATGGGAGCAACCGGTAATGTCGAGAAAGAGCCCATCCTTTCCATCAAGAGCAACAAGCGGCGTATAACGATCACACCAATCTGCAATCGCCTCCAGAAGGGCAAAATCGGCTCTTTCATCCTCGTCGAAAATATCGATATCAGGATACATTGCCCGGGCTTCGGCAAGCCCCTGCCCTCGCTTGAGGCTGCATGCTGCAGCCACTTCATCGATTGCGATCAGCCGTAATGCATTATCGCGCCTGCCGGCGCAGACGATCGGCGGATGATCAGGACGCTTTTTCGAACGCCAGGACAGACCCCAGAGCTTTCGCGCGATCCTGTCGGTCGACAGATACGGAAAGTGAAGCGCCAGAATGCGCTGGCCACGTGTTGAGAGCAGGCTTGCCTGGGTCTCGGACGAGATGAAATTGGCGGTCATGAAGGTTCCACTCCAGACGAAAGTTGAGAGGAGCCGGGTTTCGGCTTTTCTCCAGGGTGATATTGAAAACTGGATGCCCGATACTGCCACCAAGCATGCTGCCATCCGGAAGGCGTCGCTCCAGAGCCGGCGCCGGTTCGACAAACATGCGGAAGGAAGCGCTGCTGGCCTCCTCCCCTCCTGCATGCCGCAACAGGAAAAGCGGCCGCCCAGCCGCCTTTGCCCGAAGATTGAGCCTTCGGCTTTCAACCAGACCGAAGGGTTTTGGATTTCCATGAATTTCAAGGATCGTCGCTATAAAGGCCTTGCTTTCAAGCGCAGCCTCCGCAAGCCACAGCGCGTCCTCCAACCTGCGAGGAGATGCGTGAAAGATCATGTGGGGATCGATGCCGAACTGCTTTATGCCACCGGCATAGGGAACACCCGCTTCGCAAGTGGAAAAGCCGTCGGCTATCCAGAGCATCGGCTCCTTCGCGACTTTGCGGGCATTCATCAGCCCCACAAGCGAGAGGGTAAAGCCGCTTGCTGCCCCGGCATCATAAAAGGAAGCGGAACGGATTTCGGTAAGCGAATTAAGCTGCAGGCCGCCATTCAGCGCATCGTCGAGCTCCGGAATATCGAAAGACAAGCATTCACCGTCATTCGACCTGCCGGCAAAATCTTCCATCTTCGTTGCAGCCATTGCCGGCAGGTTTCTGCCTTCCAATCTGGCGATCTGTTCGCGCAGGGCAAATAGCTTCTCCTGCGCCTCGGCTTTCTGGGCCATGGCGTCAGCTCTCCATCCTTAAATGTTCTCTTTATGTTCTTATAGATTCCAGAGCTCAGGATAAGAGTCAATCATCGCGAGACAGGAATCTTTTCCTCATTTGTTATAGCAATGATTCTTATCTCGAAAAAAAAGACCATCGGCCTTATATGTCTCACAAAAGGGAGAACCAATGGCTCGTATTGACCAAACCGACGACTGGCAGGATCGCCATGCGCCAACGATAAGCACGTTCGAGTCGCTGGCGATCGATGCCTATGGTCATCTTCCGGAAGAGTTCAGAGCTCTCACCGCCAACCTCACCATTGAAATCGAAGATTTCCCGGATGATGACGTTTTCGAGGACATGGCGCTGGAAACGCCATTCGATCTGCTCGGTCTTTTCGAGGGACGTGGAATTTCGGAACGGTTCACCGTCGAAACAGGAGAACTGCCAAACCGGATTCGGCTATACCGCCGCCCGATTCTCGACTATTGGGCCGAAAACGAAGAAACCCTGGGCGACATCATCACCCATGTTCTGATCCATGAAATCGGCCATCATTTCGGCTTGAGCGATGAAGACATGGAGCGCATCGAAGCCAGCGCCGAGAATGCTACCCAGCGCTGACCATCGGCGTCTTATTGCTCGCCGAGCTTAATATCCGGGTGATAGTCCTTGCCTTCTACGGTTTTTGTAACCGCCTGCCCGCATTGCATGATCCCGGTTGCGGCATTGAAGGCATAGGTCGGCGAACCGTAAAGCTCCCATCCCTTGTTCAAGGCGGCAGTAACCTTGTGGCAGAATGAGGCATCGTCCGGAGCGGTCAGCAGTCGATAAAGTTTCATTGGGACTTCTTTCTTGCAAAAATCATGGCGGCCTGCGCCAGGAGTGTCTTAGCCTCCTCGAAGTGAAGACGCTCGATCATTTTTCCATTGAGGTTGATGACGTTGAGGCCTTGCGCCTCAGGCCGCTCGAAAAGCGCAACGATCGCTTCAGCCTCCTTGATGCTTTCCGGATCCGGCCCGAAATGCCGGTTGGCCATCTCGATCTGCGCCGGATGGATAAGCATTTTGCCTGAAAAGCCCATCGCACGCCCCTGCACACACTCGGCAGCAAAACCGGTATCGTCCTTGAAGTCGTTGAAAACGCTGTCGATTACATCCACCCCATGGGCACGGCCTGCAAGCATGATCTGCATAAGCCACGGCACGAGATAGGCACGCCCCGCCTGCGGCAAAACCCCGGTCGCCTTGCGCAAATCGTTCAAGCCGACCACAAGGCATCTCGGGCCTTTATCATCCGCTGCAATGGAGGCCGCATTCAAGACACCCTTCGGTGTCTCGATCATCGCCCATAAAGCAACCGGCCTTGCCGGAGCAAATCGGGCAAGCATGTCCGCCACGACGGCAATTTCGGAAACGTGTTCGACTTTGGGAAGAGCCACCGCATCCGGCATGATCCTGGCAACCAGTTTCAGATCATCTTCCGCGAACCCGCTTTCGAGTGGATTGATGCGGACGATCCGCTCCTGCTGCGGCTGGTCCTGCCCGGAGAAAGCATTGGCAAGATTATCTCGCGCTTCCGCCTTTTTCTCAGGCGAGACGGAATCTTCGAGGTCGTAGATCACCCCGTCGCAATCAAGGCCTGGCGCCTTTTCCAGGGCGCGCCGATTGTCGGCCGGAACACTGAGAAGGGAACGACGAATAGGCACGCTATGATTTTTCAAGAATTCCATCGCTCTCTTTTGCCAATATTTTAAGATCCCGACAATGAAACCTGCACACCCCCCTTGCAAGCCGGGATGACAAGGCCCACATTTTTACACGCAGAAAGGTTTGGACATGCAAAACATTCGGTCCTTTTTCATCATCGTTACGGCCATTGCCCTGCTCGCTGCGGCAGCTCTGCTGACGGCATCGCTGACGATTGCATTCATGGGCACGCTTGCCATTCTTTCGCTTGGAAAAGCACTTTCGAGCAAGCTGAAACCCGCGCCGGTTCGTGCCAAGGACAAGCAGAGCGATATGCGCGTCTGGAACGACGGCCGCGGTACCATCATCGACATGTAAGCCCCGCTGCCATGTCCATTTGAAGTGGCGATGCACCGCGTACCGATTGGTACTGAATCGGACTTCAAATTCTCCCGAAAATACTTTATGGCAGCGCTATAAAGTCTTGGTGGAGGCCGATCATGGAAAAATTCGAAAAGCTGACGGGCGTTGCCGCTCCCCTTCCGGTTGTCAATGTCGACACCGACATGATCATTCCGAAGGACTATCTCAAGACCATTAAGCGGACCGGCCTCGGAAAAGGCCTTTTCGCCGAGGCGCGTTATCGCGAGGATGGTTCCGAGAACCCGGATTTCGTCTTGAACAAACCGGCTTATCGTGAAGCCAAGATCATCGTTGCCGGCGATAATTTCGGCTGTGGTTCGTCCCGCGAACACGCTCCCTGGGCATTGTTGGATTTCGGCATCCGCTGCGTGATTTCCACCAGCTTTGCTGACATTTTCTACAATAACTGTTTCAAGAACGGCATCCTGCCGATCATCGTCAGCCCGGAAGATCTGGAAAAGCTGATGGATGACGCGGAGCGCGGCTCGAATGCCATCCTGACGGTCGATCTCGAGGCCCAGGAAATCACTGGCCCCGACGGTGGACGTCTTCATTTCGATATCGATACCGGCCGTCGCCAGATCTTGCTGGAAGGGCTGGACGATATCGCCTCGACGCTGAAAAGCGATGCTGTAATCTCGAGCTTCGAGACGAAGAACCGCAGCGATCGCCCCTGGCTCTGAAGGACAAGGCCCCTCCTCCTGCAGCAGGCTCAGATGAGGGGATTTCCAGGCGCAGCGAGGCTGCGCGAGGTATTGTGAGCCTGTAAGAACTGCAAGGACAGCAGACGAATGTCAAAAAACCTCTTCCTTCTTCCCGGTGACGGCATTGGCCCAGAAGCCATGGGCGAAGTCCGCAAGATCATCGCCTATATGAACGAAGCGATGAAATCCGATTTTTCGCTAGACGAAGGCCTCGTTGGTGGCAGCGCCTATGATGCGCATGGGGTTGCGATTTCCGAAGGGGACATGGCCAAGGCAATGGCGGCGGATGCCGTTCTGTTCGGCGCCGTCGGTGGTCCGAAATGGGATTCGGTTCCCTATGAAGTCCGCCCCGAAGCCGGCCTCCTGCGCCTGCGCAAGGATATGGAACTCTTCGCCAACCTGCGTCCGGCAATCTGCTATCCGGCACTCGCATCGGCCTCGTCGCTGAAGCCTGAACTGGTTGAAGGTCTTGATATCCTGATCGTTCGCGAACTGACCGGTGGCGTCTATTTCGGCGAACCGAAGGAGATCATCGACCTCGGAAACGGCCAGAAGCGCGGCATCGATACCCAGATCTACGACACATACGAGATCGAGCGCATTGCCGGCGTGGCTTTCGAGCTTGCCCGTACACGCAAGAACACCGTCTGCTCGATGGAAAAGCGCAACGTCATGAAGTCCGGCGTCCTGTGGAACCAGGTCGTGACCGAAACCCACAAGCGCTCCTATGCCGACGTCAAGCTGGAGCACATGCTGGCCGATGCCGGCGGCATGCAGCTCGTTCGTGCGCCAAAACAGTTCGACGTCATCGTCACCGACAACCTTTTCGGCGACATGCTTTCGGATGTCGCCGCCATGCTGACGGGTTCGCTCGGCATGCTGCCCTCCGCCTCGCTTGGCGCCGCAGATGCCAAGACCGGCCAGCGCAAAGCAATGTATGAGCCCGTGCACGGCTCGGCACCAGACATCGCCGGCAAGGGCATCGCCAACCCGATCGCGATGATCGCCTCCTTCGCCATGTGCCTGCGTTATTCGTTCAACATGATTACGGAAGCCGATCATCTGGAAAAAGCGATCGCGACGGTGCTCGATAAGGGCATTCGCACTGGCGATATCATGGCGGAAGGTTGCCGCCAGGTCGGCACAACCGAGATGGGCGATGCCATTCTCAAGGAATTCCAAGCACTCTCGGCATAACAGCCGATTGCAGGAAGAATATGCAAAAAGCCCGGCACATGTGCCGGGCTTTCTCGTTGTTGGTCCTTCGAAAACGTTGAATATCACTCCGCGTGAATATCGCGATCCTTGGTTTCCGGCAGGAACAGCACACCGACGACCAGCGTGATCACTGCGAACACGATTGGATACCAGAGGCCGTAATAGATGTTGCCGGCCGCAGCGCTCATCGCGAAGGCGGTTGCCGGAAGCAGGCCCCCGAACCAGCCGTTACCGATGTGATAGGGCAAAGACATGCCCGTATAGCGGATGCGGGTCGGGAAGAGCTCGACCAGAAGCGCTGCGATCGGACCGTAGACCATCGTCACGTAGAGAACGAGAACGAAGAGAACCGCGATCGTACCGACCCAATTCACGCGGGCCGGGTCTGCCTTCATCGTGAAGGCACCACCGTTTGCAACGGTATAGACCGGCATATCGGCCACACCATTTGCCTCTTCGGCAGTCAGCAGCTTCTGTGAAACGAGATCTGCAGAGCTGACGGTTGCCTTCTCGCCGGCGCGAACGGCATCTGCATTCAGCCCGAGTTCCGGGTTGGCGGCAATGAAGCTGTCGAGCTTGGAATCCGGTACCTTTACGGGACCACGGCTGAGCGGATATCCGGCATCGTGCAGGGCCACGTTGATGCCCTTTTCCAACGCGGTCTGCTTTGCCTTGGCGTCGGCACCGGCTGCAATCGCATCGTAGCTGGTTACGGTGTTGTCGCCGATCTTGACCGTAGCAGGCTGTCCGGCAGGCCCGGGCACCACTTCATACGGCACCGAGTTTTTGGTCAGGAATGCCGTTGCGATATCGCAGGAACTGGTGAATTTCGCCGTGCCTGTCGGATTGAACTGGAACTTGCAGTCCGCCGGATCAGAAGCAACTGTTGCACTGATCGAAGCCTGCGCCTCAGCAAGCGCCGGGTTTGCCATATAGGTCAGCGCCTTGAACAGCGGCATATAGGTAACCGCAGCAATCAGCAGACCCGCCATGATGATCGGCTTGCGACCGATCCTGTCCGACAAGGCGCCGAAGACGACGAAGAACGGCGTGGCAAGAAGCAGAGCGATCGCCACCATGATATTGGCGGACTGAAGATCGACCTTCAGCACGTTCTGCAGGAAGAACAGAGCGTAGAACTGACCGCCGTACCAGACGACCGCCTGCCCCATCGTGGCGCCCAGAAGAGCGATGAGCGCGATCTTCGCGTTTTTCCAGGTACCGAATGCTTCCGTCAGCGGCGCCTTGGAGCCCTTGCCCTCGGCTTTCATCTTCTGGAAGGCAGGCGACTCGTTCATTTTCACGCGGATCCAGACGGACACGCCGAGAAGAACGACGGAAAGCAAGAAGGGAACACGCCATCCCCAGGCGGCAAAAGCTTCATTGCCCAGGATCGACTGCACCGTGACGATGACGATCAACGAGAGGAACAGGCCGAGCGTTGCCGTCGTCTGGATCCAGGATGTGAAATAGCCACGCCGCCCATTCGGTGCATGTTCCGCCACGTAGGTCGCAGCACCACCATATTCCCCGCCGAGCGCGAGGCCCTGCAGCAGGCGAAGGATGATGAGAATGATCGGCGCAGCGATACCGATCGTCGCCGCACCCGGCAGGATACCGACGAGGAAGGTGGAAAAGCCCATGATCAGGATGGTGACAAGGAACGTATACTTACGCCCGACAAGGTCACCCAGGCGACCGAAGACAAGCGCGCCGAATGGCCGCACCAGGAAGCCGGCCGCGAAGGCGAGTAGCGTGAAGATGTTGCGCGTGGCTTCGGGATACTGGGTAAAATAGGTCGCGCCGATATAGGTGGCGAGCGAACCATAAAGATAGAAGTCATACCATTCGAATACGGTACCGAGGGAGGATGCGAAGATGACCTTCTTCTCCTCCCGCGTCATAGGTGCGGCCTTCGTACCGGCCGTCGTCGTGACGTTTGCCATTGTCGTCCTCCCAACAAGGTGAAACCCCGCTCAACGGTGACTGCCTTGGCCTTTCCTCCTTTGCCAAAACAACCGTGATGCGATGCTTCCAGATTGACAGAAATCAGGACATCCGGTGAGTGATGCTTTGGGATTATGACTTTCGTCTAAACTGCGCCTCGGAGCTGGCACTGCTTGGGCCGCAACTCGCCTTGACTCCATTCCAAAATGTTCTAAACACATGCGCGAACGGGAAAACGCCCAATGATCGCCTGCGACTTCGACATCGCTGCATCTTGCCTGCCGGCTGAACAAGCCGGACAGCGTTTTGTCGCTTCCTCCAAAACCATGGCCAAAACGACGACGAAAACCGTCTGACGTCTCTGGCCCGCCGCTCTCTCCCCGGCAAGGCCGGGGACAAGGAACACCGTACCGCGTAAGGTACGGCTTCCCCCTCACCGACCGAGGAGAGACAGAAAGAGAGCATAGACATGGGTTTCAAGATTGCAGTCGCCGGCGCAACCGGCAATGTCGGCCGGGAAATGCTGAACATCCTGGCAGAACGCGGTTTTCCGGCTTCCGAGGTCGTCGCACTGGCCTCTGCGCGCAGCCAGGGCACTGAAGTATCTTTCGGCGACAAGACGCTGAAAGTCTCCAACCTTGAGAACTACGATTTCTCCGACACCGACATCTGCCTGATGTCCGCCGGTGGCGATATTTCCAAGAAGTGGTCGCCCAAGATCGGCGCCCAGGGTTGTGTCGTCATCGATAACTCGTCTGCATGGCGTTATGACGCCGAAGTGCCGCTCATCGTTCCGGAAGTGAACCCGGATGCGGTTGCAGGCTTCACCAAGAAGAACATCATTGCAAATCCGAATTGCTCGACCGCGCAGCTCGTCGTCGCGCTGAAGCCGCTGCATGACTTCGCCAAGATCAAGCGTGTCGTCGTCTCCACCTACCAGTCCGTTTCCGGCGCCGGCAAGGAAGGCATGGACGAACTCTTCACCCAGACCCGTGCCGTCTTCGTTGCAGATCCGATCGAATCGAAGAAGTTCACCAAGCGCATCGCCTTCAACGTCATCCCGCATATCGATGTCTTCATGGAAGACGGATATACGAAGGAAGAATGGAAGGTTCTCGCCGAAACCAAGAAGATGCTCGACCCGAAGATCAAAGTAACCTGCACCGCCGTGCGCGTCCCCGTCTTCATCGGCCATTCCGAATCGGTCAACATCGAGTTCGAAAACGAGATCACCGCCGATCAGGCCCGTGACATCCTGCGCGAAGCGCCGGGCTGCCTCGTTATCGACAAGCATGAAAACGGCGGCTACGTCACCCCGGTCGAATCCGCCGGTGAAGACGCGACCTATATTTCCCGTATCCGTGAAGATGCAACAGTCGAAAACGGCCTTAACATCTGGGTTGTCTCCGATAATCTGCGCAAGGGTGCAGCTCTGAATGCCATCCAGATCGCGGAATTGCTGGTCAATCGTGGCTTGATCAAGCCGCGCGAAGCAGCCGCCTGAAAAATCAGAAATTGTTAAGCATATCGATCTAGAAAATCCCGCCAAAGGCGGGGTTTTCTTTTCGTAAGAATGTCCTCACGAACTATTCATGGCAACACGCATGGTGTTTGCTTGCAAGCCGCAACGTTTGCAACGAATAGTGGGGCAGGGATGCACCGCCGCTGAACGGCAAAAACGGATCAAAGCATGAACAAGCTTCTACTCGCAGGACTGGCCTTCACCGCATTCACGATCGCAGGCCCAGTTGCTGCGCAGCAATGCGGCAACGACTCATCCGGTTTCAACCGCTGGGTCCAGGATTTCAAACAAATTGCTCCGTCCAATGGCGTCAGTCCGGCAGTGGTCGAGCGTGCTTTTGCCAACGTGACCTACAATCGCGCGACGATCAGCGCCGACCGTGGCCAGAAGAGCTTCAAGCTTTCCTTCGAAGAGTTCCTGAAGAAGCGCGGCGCAACGACCATCATCTCGCAGGGCAAGAAGATGAAGTCCGCCAACGCCTCGCTCTTTGATCGCCTTGAGCGCCGTTATGGCGTTCCGGCAGGCCCGATCATTGCGATCTGGGGCATGGAGACCGGCTTCGGTCGTTTCATGGGCAACCAGCACACCCTGTCGGCCGTGGCAACACTTGCCTATGATTGCCGCCGTTCCGACTTTTTCACCGAACAGCTCTATGCTGCATTGAAGCTTGTCGCACGCGGTGATCTGAGTACCAGCGCCAAGGGCGCCGCCCATGGCGAAATCGGCCAGACCCAGTTCCTTCCGCTCAACGTCATTCGCTACGGCGCGGATGGCGATGGCGACGGTCATATCGACATGGTCGGATCGCGTGCAGATGCGCTCGCATCGACCGCCAACTTCCTGAAGGGCCACGGCTGGGTTTCCGGCACCGGCTATCAGCCGGGCGAACCGAGCTTCGTGGCCATCCAGGGCTGGAATGCCGCAACGGTCTACCAGCGCGCCATCGCCTATATGGGCGCCGAGATCGACGGACGCTAAACGTCAGGAGGCTGGCGCCGGATCCTCTTGGGAAGGCGGCAGCTCGACCTCCAGGTCCGGGCGAATGAAATCACCCTTCTGGTTCATCACCCAAAGCTCCCCGCTTGAAATATCGAACCAGGCACCATGGACGGAAAGTTCACTCTTTTCCGTCAGCGCCTTGATAAACGGGAAACTCGCAAGATTGGCGATCGAATTGCGGATCGATACGCGCTCGAGAGCCGTCTGCCGTTCCGATGCCGTCATCAGGTCGTTGCTCTGGATCTGTGACGCCGCAGGCCTGACCAGGCCGATCCACTTTCCGATGAAATCACCGGGAGAAAGCGGCTCCAGCGTCGGGTCCAATGCCGCCTGGATACCGCCGCAGCGGCCGTGGCCCATGACCACGATATCCCGGATCTTCAGCACCTGAATGGCATATTCAAGCGCTGCCGACGTGCCGTGGAACTGGCTGTCCGGCTCATAGGGCGGCACCATGTTGGCGATGTTGCGAACCACAAAAAGCTCACCCGGACCGCAATCGAAAATTGTTTCCGGCGCGGCGCGGGAATCGCAACAGGCGATCAGCAGCGTATGGGGCTTCTGCCCGTTTTCGGCAAGAACACGGTAACGCTCGCGCTCATCGGTGTAGCGTCCGCTCATGAAATTGCGGTAGCCCGCAAGCAGTTTGGCTGGAAAATAGGTCATGAGGGCTACGAATATTATGCCTTTGAAGCAAGATCAACGGCCCGTCACGCGCAATCCGGTGCCTTACTCGCTTTGGCATCATAGCCTTTTGGATTGCCCCTATTTGCATATCGCTTGAGGGCCATTGGGCGATGGAGGGCGATATTCATTATCACATGCTGAAAAAATCGATTTTATTGTCCTGACAACAATTCTTTGCCAAATCCTGTCAAGATTGCTCGGCAAAACAGTGCTAGTTGCTGCAATGTGGACGGATTCGCGCCGTTCTCTGCAGCATTCAGTCGGAAAAGGGAGAGATCATGGTCTGGAAGAATAGCCCCAAGCGCAGCAAGCAGATGGATGGGGCGCGGTCATTCGCAAGCAAGACCGGCAAGGACTTTCTCGATCCCGCCATCCTCTTCGGGCGCGCAAGCGACGACGATCTAGCAACCTATACGCCGGAAATGCTTGGTATTGCCGCAACACATGCGGCAACCCGTGTTAAGGCGTGGAACCGCACTCGTGCCGACATCACCGTCACACAGCTCCCAGGCGTCGAGCCTGACGGAATACCGGTTTGGGTGCTGACGGTGATTGACCGGAACATGCCGTTCCTGTTCGATTCCATCATGGGCGAAGTGACTGCCAGCCATCGCGGCATTGCAATGGCCGTCCACCCGATCCTGACGATCGAGCCGGGCAAGGATCCGGTGCTGCGCAGCAATGACGAACCGACCGACCCCGCGCATCAGGTCAGCCTTATCCAGCTCCATATCGCTCAGCTGAGCGAGGAGCAGGCAAACCATCTGATAGAGCGTATCAGGTTCATCCTGGATCAGGTACATCTGGCGATCACCGACTGGTCCGCCATGCTGGACACGCTGGATGGCGCGGCCAAGCAGCTCTTGAATGCCAAGCCACGCAAGGGCGCAAACCGCGAAGAAGCGCTGGCCTTCCTCGACTGGCTGCGGGACGACAACTTCACCTTCCTCGGCATGCGCGAATACGTCTATTCCGGCAAGGGATCCTCGGCGACCGTCGAGCGCGGCAAGGGCAGGGGCCTTGGCACCCTTTCCGATCCGGATGTTCTGGTTCTGCGCCAGGGCAAGGATCAGGTGACAACCACGCCGGAGATTCTCGAATTCCTGGATGGTCCGCAATTTCTCATTGTCGCCAAGGCCAATGTGAAGTCCGTTGTCCATCGTCGCGCCTATATGGACTATATCGGCGTGAAACGCTTCGATGAAAACGGTCACGTCGTCGGCGAACTGCGGATTGTCGGCCTCTTCACGGCAACCGCCTATACCCAGTCCGTTCGCGAAATTCCGCTGCTGAGAGAAAAGGTCGAGGGCATCGACCGGCATTTCGGGTTCGATCCCTATAGCCACTCCGGGCGAATGCTGGGAAACACCCTCGAATCCTACCCGCGTGACGACCTTTTCCAGATCGATGCGGATCTTCTGGCCAAATTCTGCGAACAGATCATGGAATTGAGCGAGAGGCCGCGTGTTCGCGTGCTCACCCGCATCGACCATTTCGACCGTTTCGTTTCGACCATCGTTTATGTCCCGCGCGAGGACTATAATTCGCTGGTTCGGGAAAAGGTTGGCGCTTATCTGGCGCGGGTCTTCGAAGGCCACGTATCGGCATACTATCCGGCATTTCCTGAAGGCGGCGTGGCCCGCGTCCATTTCATTATCGGACGCCGTGGCGGCAAGACACCCCGCATAGCCCAAGCGAAGCTCGAGGAAGCCATCCGCCTGATTGCCACGCCATGGGAAGAGCAGTTCTCGCTGCTGGCGGAAAACGGTCCTCGCCTTTCGGTGACCAACGCTTTCCAGGAAGCCTTCACGCCGGAAGAAACCTTTGCCGATCTGCCGGATATCGCAGCCTGCGCTTCCGGTGAAACCATCCGTATCGAGTTCTACAAACGCTCGACGGATGAAGCCAACAGCATTTCCCTGAAGATTTTCCACGGCGACCACCATCTGTCGCTGTCGCGCCGCGTCCCGCTTCTGGAAAACCTCGGCTTCCGCGTCGTCAGCGAGCAGACCTTCGAAATTCACGTCGACCCGGATGCCAAGCTCATCGTCCTGCACGACATGGAACTGCAGCTGCGTGATGGTCGCGAGATCGATCTCTCACTGGAAGGCCCGCTTCTTGAGGAAGCGTTTCTTCTAGCGTTCGAGGGTTCGGTCGACAATGACGGCTTCAACCGGCTTGTCCTTCTCGCTGGCCTGTCCGCACGCGAAACTACCGTTCTTCGGGCCTATGCCCGCTATCTGCGCCAGACAGGCATCGTCTACTCCCAAACCTATATCGCCGATACGCTGGTAAAATACCCCGAAGCATCCGCCATCATCTTCAAGCTTTTCCAGGCCAGTTTCGACCCGGATCTTGCCGAAAAGGCCAGAACGAAGAAGCTGGCTCAGCTTCATGGGGCAATCGAGATAAGCCTTTCCGCTGTTCCCAGCCTCGATGAGGACCGGACACTACGCCGCTTCGTCAACGCCATCGATTCGACACTGCGCACCAACTATTTCCAGCGCGATGAAAATGGTGCGCCGAAACGGATGCTGGCCTTCAAGTTCGATCCCGAACTTCTCGATGGCCTGCCGCAGCCTCGTCCTTTCCGTGAGATGTTCGTCTACGGCACGGAGGTCGAAGGTGTGCATCTGCGCTTCGGCAAGGTCGCGCGCGGCGGCCTGCGCTGGTCGGACCGCGGCGAGGATTACCGGACCGAAGTGCTTGGCCTCGTCAAAGCCCAGCAGGTGAAAAACGCCGTCATCGTGCCCGTCGGAGCAAAGGGCGGCTTCTTCCCGAAAATGCTGCCTGCAGGCGGCTCCCGCGACGAAGTCTTCAACGCCGGCAAGGAAGCGTACAAAACCTATATCCGCACGCTTCTGTCGATCACGGACAATATCGTCGAAGGCGAGATCGTCGGACCGAAGGACACGATCCGCATTGACGGCGACGATCCCTATTTCGTTGTCGCTGCAGACAAGGGAACGGCAACCTTTTCCGACACCGCCAACGGGCTGGCGCAGGAAGCCGGCTTCTGGCTCGACGATGCTTTCGCTTCCGGCGGATCGGCAGGNNTACGACCACAAGAAGATGGGCATCACAGCGCGCGGCGCATGGGAAGCGGTAAAGCGGCATTTCCGTGAAATGGATATCGACATCCAGACCACACCCTTCAATGTCATCGGCGTCGGCGACATGTCCGGCGACGTTTTCGGCAACGGCATGCTGCTTTCACCAAAAATCCGGCTGATTGCAGCCTTCGATCACCGCGACATCTTCATCGATCCCGATCCGGATACAGAAAAATCCTTCACAGAGCGCAGCCGCATGTTCGTTCTGCCACGCTCAAGCTGGCAGGATTACGACCGCAGCACGCTGTCGGAAGGCGCAATGATCATCTCCCGCTCGGAAAAAGCGGTGAAGCTGACCAAACAGGCGGCAGCGGCGATCGGCATCGACAAGACTACGGCCACGCCATTCGAGATCATGACGGCGATCCTGAAGAGCGAAGCCGATCTCCTCTGGTTCGGCGGTATCGGCACCTATATCCGGGCAACCGCCGAGACCGATACGGAAGTCGGCGATCGCGCCAATGATCCGATCCGCGTCACGGCTGGCGAAGTGCGCGCCAAGGTAATCGGCGAGGGCGCCAATCTCGGCGTTACCCAGAAGGGCCGCATCGCCTATTCGCTTGCGGGCGGACGTTGCAATTCCGATGCGATCGACAATTCGGCAGGCGTCAACTCCTCCGACGTCGAGGTCAATATCAAGATCGCGCTCAATGCGGCCATGCAGGACGGCCGTCTTCCGCGTGACAAGCGCAACAAGCTTCTGGCTTCGATGACCGACGAAGTCGCGGAACTAGTGCTGCGCAACAACTATCTCCAGCCTCTGTCGATCTCGCTTATCGAGCGAAGAGGCGTGACCAACCGGGAGCAGCTTTCCCGTCTGATGTCTGTGCTGGAAGCGCAAGGCAAGCTCAACCGCAAGGTCGAGACCCTGCCGGATGACGCGGAACTCGCCGAACGTTACGCAGCTGGCCGCCCTCTGACCCGGCCTGAAATCGGTGTGCTGCTTTCCTATTCGAAGATCGTTCTTTTCGATGCACTGCTTGAAAGCTCCATTCCGGATGATCCGTATTTTGCATCCATCCTGAAGGCTTATTTCCCGGCCAAGATGCAGAAGCCTTATGCCGGTGATATCGAAAACCATCGCCTGCATCGTGAAATCGTCGCAACTGCACTCGCAAATGAAGCGGTCAATCGCGGTGGCCCTGGCTTCATTCAGATGATGAGCGATATGACCGGCGCAACGGCAGCAAATGTCGTCAAGGCGATCTTCCTCATCCGCGACGGCTTCGACCTTCCGCGCCTCTGGGCTGAAGTCGATGCATTGGACAGCCGCATTCCCGGTCAGACCCAGAACGATCTGCATGCACAGATCAACCGCATCACCACGATTGGCACCTATCTCGCCCTTCAGACGCAGATCAGTGCAGAACCGCTGACCGAGGCAGTTGCAAGGCTGAAGGCTGCGATCAAGGGCCTGCATGGCGCCATGACGGAAGAGGTGATCGCCGAGACGGCACCGCTTGCGGCGGAGCTGGAGGCACAGGGTGCACCTGCAGGCTTGATTGCCGATATCCGCACGCTGTCGGCCTTGGTGATTGCTCCGGAGATCATGCTGATCGCCGACCGGACGGGCGAAAGCATGGCCCGCGCTGCGGAAAGCTATTTCAGCGTAACCAAGACGTTCCGGGTCAATCGCCTCATCGTCGCCGGCGAAAGGATCGGTACGTCCGACCACTACGAGAGCCTGGCGCTTTCCCGCGGCCTGCAGCAACTCGCTTCGGCACGGCGTGACATCGTCATCACGGCACTCACGGAACACCGGAAGGACAAGAAGCCGGTCCAGGCCTGGATTGCTGCCGACCGCGTGCGCGTGAACCGTATCGGAGCGGAACTGATGACGCTTAGCGACAGCGGTGACCTCACCCTGCCGAAGATCTCCGTCGCAGCTGGCCTGCTCGGGGATCTGGCGCACGGGCGGCTGGCATAAGGCGAGGAACCGGATGGGAGGTCACGACATCGATGAAGCGCCGGCGAAAACAAGCCGGCGCGGCATATGGGGATGGATGCTGTTCGACTGGGCAGCCCAACCCTTTTTCACCGTTGTCACGACCTTCATCTTCGGCCCCTATTTCGTCGCACGGCTGACCGAGGACCCAATTTCGGCCCAGGCGGCATGGAGCAACATGGCGACGATCTCTTCGATCGTCATTGCCATCCTGTCACCTGTGCTCGGCTCGATCGCCGATCAGTCCGGTGCCCGTAAACCCTGGATCGCAAGTTTTGCCGCCGTGAAGATCGCCAGCCTGCTGATGTTATGGTTTGCAGCACCCGGCTCCCCACTGATCCTGCCGATCACGCTCATGATCCTCGCCTCGATCGCGGCGGAATTTTCCATCGTCTTCAACGATTCCATGATGCCACGCATCGTCTCCCGCGATGAGGTCGGCAAAATCTCGAACATCGCATGGGGTCTTGGTTATCTCGGCGGCATGATCGTGCTGATCGCCGTCGTGACACTGCTCGCCGCAAATCCTCAAACGGGCATGACCCTGATCGGCATTCCACCGCTTTTCGGTCTTGATCCGGCACTCGGTGAAGACGCCCGTATCACCGGACCGATCGCTGCAATCTGGTACCTGATCTTCATCCTGCCGATGTTCCTTTTCACGCCGGATGCCAGCAAGGGCCTTCCCTTTGCAGCAGCCGTCCGCTCCGGCCTGGCGGATCTGCGCGGCACGCTCGGCGAGTTGCGCCAGCGTAAAGGCATCACCCGCTTCCTGATAGCCCGCATGCTCTATCAGGACGGTGTCAACGGCCTCCTCATCCTCGGCGGCGTCTTCGCCGCCGGCATGTTCGGTTGGGCAACGATCGAAATTGGCCTCTACGGCATCATCCTCAATGTCGTCGCCATCTTCGGCTGTATGGCGGCAGGCGCGCTGGACAGGGTGCTCGGCTCCAAGACGGTCGTACTGATCAGCCTCTTCCTGTTGCTCATCGCAACGCTCGGCATCATTTCCACCAATCCGGGCAGCGTGCTGTTCGGGATGATCCCTTTGTCGCTGGAGGACAGTCAAGGGTGGTTCGGCACCGCGGCGGAAAAGGCCTATGTCCTGTTCGGCCTGCTGATCGGCATTGCCTTCGGTCCGGTACAGGCTTCGTCGCGCTCCTATCTGGCACGATCGATCGAACTTGATGAAGCCGGGCGCTACTTCGGCATCTATGCGCTGTCGGGACGGGCGACGAGCTTTCTCGCCACCCTGTCCTTTTCTCTCGTCACCTATGCCACGGGCTCCGCCCATCTTGGCATGGCAACGCTTCTGATCTTCCTGGTAGTCGGCCTGGCGCTGCTGATTGCAACGCCATACCCAGCCGACAAAGCCGGAGGGACTCCGGCTAACTAATTTGCATGCTTAGTGCCGGAAGTGGCGCATGCCGGTGAAGACCATGGCGACGTTATGTTCGTCGGCAGCGGCAATGACTTCCGCATCGCGCATGGAACCGCCCGGCTGAATGACGGCGGTCGCGCCGGCGGAAATTGCCGAAAGCAGGCCATCCGCGAACGGGAAGAAGGCTTCAGAAGCAACGGCCGACCCCTTGGTCATCGGCTCGGCCCAACCCATTGCCTTGGCGGCATCCTGCGCCTTGAGGCCGGCGATACGGGCGGAATCGATGCGGCTCATCTGGCCGGCGCCGATACCGGCCGTCTGGCCTTCCTTGGCGTAGACAATGGCATTCGACTTCACATGCTTCGCCACCTTGTAGGCGAACTTCAGGTCTTCCAGTTCGGTCGCCGTCGGCGCACGCTTGGTGACGACCTTGAGATCGACGTCCTCGATCACGCCGCTGTCGCGGCTCTGGACAAGCAGGCCGCCGGCAACAGTTTTTGCGGTAATGCCGCGCGAACGCGGGTCAGGCAGGCCGCCGGTAACCAGTAGGCGAAGGTTCGGCTTCTTAGCGATGATCGCCTTTGCCTCTTCCGACACTTCCGGTGCGATGATGACTTCGGTGAAGAGCTTGACGATCTCTTCCGCCGTCTCGCCATCGAGAAGCTGGTTCAGCGCGATGATGCCGCCGAAGGCAGAAGTGCTGTCACAGGCGAGCGCCCGCAGGTAAGCGTCCTTCAGCGTCGAACCGGTTGCAACACCGCAGGGATTGGCATGCTTGATGATCGCGCAGGCCGGCCCCCGATCGGCCGAAAACTCACCGATCAGCTCGAAAGCGCCGTCGGTATCGTTGATGTTGTTGTAGGAAAGCTGCTTGCCCTGCAGCAGCGTGGCGGTCGCAACACCGGGTCGGTTTTCGCCGGTCACGTAGAAACCGGCGCTCTGGTGCGGGTTCTCGCCATAACGCATAGCTTCCTTCAATACACCGCCGATCGTCCGGTAGGCCGGCGTCTCGATCTCCAGAGCTTCGGCAAACCAGTTGGAGATCGCCGTGTCATAGGCAGCGGTGCGGGCATAGGCCTTGGCGGCCAGCTTCTGGCGGAAACCATATTCCGTTTCGCCGCCATTCGCCTTGAGCGCCTCGATCAACGACGCGTAATCGGCCGGATCGGTAACGATCGCCACATAGGCATGGTTCTTGGCAGAGGCACGGATCATTGCCGGGCCACCGATATCGATATTCTCCACCGTCGTCGGGTAGTCGCCGCCGGCGGCGCGCACTTCCTCGAACGGATAGAGGTTGATCACGGCGAGATCGATGCCGTCGATCCCATGCTGCTTCATCGCTGCGACATGCTCCTCATCGTCGCGGATCGAAAGCAGGCCACCATGAACATTGGGGTGCAGCGTCTTTACCCGACCATCCATGATTTCCGGAAAGCCGGTGACTTCGGAAACATCCGTGACTGCGAGACCGGCTGCAGCGATCGCTTTGTGGGTGCCGCCGGTCGAGAGCAGCTTGACACCCTGTTCGGTGAGCGCTTTTGCCAGTTCGATAATGCCTGTCTTGTCAGACACGGAGAGCAAGGCGGTACGGATTTTCACACGATCGGGGGCGGGGATTTTTTTGGAAGCAACGGCCATCGGTCTCTCCTGAAAGAGCTTGCCACAAAGCGGCGGGGAGGGGATGGGAGGCCGTTAGCATAGCTCGCGGCTGGAGGAAACGCCTATTCGCTCCGCCGCAGCATCCAGCGGATCTCCCGAAGCCCCAGAACGGGGACTTCTATCGCGAGCTGCTGGCTTGGCCTTATGCCCGAGACATCGGCGAAGAAGATGTCCTCGTCGATCAGCACATCGAGGCCCGGTGCAGCAAAAATCCATGTCTCCCCGTCAGGAGCGCCCAGAACGATGCTTTCGCCATCCCTGCGAAACAGATTGATCGCCGGATGAATATGAAAGCGCACGATCGCCGTCAGGCTATCCTTGCCCTGCCCCTCTTCGGCAATGAGCCGGTCGCATGCCTTGATCTTGTCACCTCCAGCAGCGAGCGCGATCTCGCGCTCATGGGTATAGCCGAACGCATCCACATAACCATTATGCCGGGCGCGCAACCAGTCATTGCCATGTTTGTCGTCCCAACGTTCGGTATCGATCTTTGAGACACCCGGTATCAGGATAGAGCCCGTAAAAGCCGAGTTGACGACCCGGCTGGACGACGTTTCCTCGATGATCACGGTCGAATGAGCCGCAGTCGAACGAGCAAGATGCTTGTAGAAACGGTTGGCGAATTTCGGCGAGCCGGAATTGACGATGAAGCGATTGCGGCCCGATGACATTTCGAACGACAGACAACCGGCATGAGCGCCTCTGGATGCCGTGATCGAACTCGGGCATCCCGTGTCGACGATGATGACGGTATTGTCGGCACTGAGCCGATGGTAATCCATCTGCGGCAAGGCCTTGAACGGTTTGCCGGCGGATTCATCGTAGCGCAGCACCGACATCAGTTCGCTGGCCGAGGTTGAACCGGCGCCATTGAACAATGCCAGATCACCATCCTGATGACGGAAGAAACGCAAGGCCGGATACATGCGATCGATCGCCGGAATGAGCTTCTGGGGAACGTCGTAACCGAGATTGATATAGGTTTGCCGGAGCGGCAATAGGTCGATCAGAATATCGAGGATAGCGCGCGGATTACGGGAAACATGCCCGCCATCGGCCAGGATCTGGCGATCGAGTTCACGATCGAGAAGTACCGCCTCCCGCTTTATAGCCGCGATGCGCGTTGGCAGCGAGAGCGACGCCATCGCCAGTGCAGTCCTGACCCTGAGCCGGCTTTCGGCGTCCGGACAACTGCCGGCAATTTTTCTCAGATAACTGATCTGATAGGCAAGGCTCTTCATGAACCGGCGGTAAAATCCTGCTTCGGCCGCATGCAGAATGATCGTCGAATGGGACAGCCAGGCAATCACGCGGGTGGCCACGACATTCGGCTCCCAGCCTATACCCCGGCGCCTGCGGCCGTGGATATTGATCCAATCCGACACGATATGCCGGGCCTGCGCACAGCCTGCCTCAGTCCTGTCGGCCCTGATATGCCGCAGCCAGCCAAAGCCATGCAGCCGCTCCGCAAAAGCCCGCGACGGTAATTCCAGCTCGAATGGTGAATCTCCCAACGTCTCGAGGACCCGCCCTGCCAAGGGGAAACGTCCGTCGAGAATTTCCTGCGCGATGAAGGGATCAACGGGACGCAGGTCCGTTGGGGCAACGATCAAACGCTCGGGTACGGAAGAAAGAGGTGCAGACAGGGCGACACGGTAAGGCGCGATGCGGAGGCGTAAACGCCGCCGCATTTCCTTCATACCGGAAGCCAGAAGCCTTCGGCGATCGGCAAGCCGCATGGTCACTCTGGTTTCTCCGCCGGAATGGTTATCGCTAGATCAGCTGAATCAATTTTAGATGGATCGGAAGTATGAGGCCGGTATGGTGAACAAAACCTTACTCGACACACAGCACGCTGGCAAAGAAACCATCCATGCCGCCGGCAAAACCATCCGAAGGCGGGATCATCGCCGGCGTGGTTCTGAAATCACCCTGCGCCGTGATTGCGTTTTCAAGCCCGGGCCAGTTTGCCGGATCGACCGGCAACCGTTTCACGGATGGCGTATCGGAAAGAACCCGCTCGATGAGCTCCTCGCCTTCCATCGGGTCCAGCGAGCAGTTCGAAAAGACGATCATGCCGCCGCTTTTCACCAGGGTCACGGCATGGCGCAGCATCTTCTCCTGAAGCGCCGCCAGCTTTTCGATATCCTGCACGCCCTTGGTCCAGAGCACGTCCGGATGCCGACGTGTCGTGCCGGTAGACGAGCAGGGCGCATCCAGAAGCACGCCATCGAGCTTTTCGTCGGGCGAATATTTGAAAAGATCCCCGCCCACCAATTCGGCCGCCATGCCGAGACGTCCAAGATTTTCCTTTAGCCGCGCAAGACGGTTGGACGACTGCTCGACAGCAGTCACCACGGCACCGGCCGCGATCAACTGGGCGGTCTTGCCACCGGGTGCAGCGCAGAGATCGGCCACATGCTTGCCCTTCAGGTCGCCGAACAGTTTTGCCGGAATGCTGGCCGCAACATCCTGAACCCACCACTCGCCCCGGTCGAAACCTTCCAGACCCGTAACCGATCCCTCGAACTCTCCAAGGCGGACACTTCCTGTCGGCAAAACCTTACCACCGAGCTTTTCAGCCCATGCCTGTGGATCGCTCTTGACCGTCAGATCAATGGCAGGTGGCGTAAGCTGCGCCTCGGCAATCCGGGTGGCTTCCGCTTCGCCATAGGCGGCAACGAGCCGCGCACGGAACCAGTGCGGCACCGGAGAAATGGAGGCAGTGGCCGCCAGAACCTCGTCCTTCTCCCGTACCAGACGACGCAGGACCGCATTGACAAGCTTGGCGAAACGGCGATTGCGCGGATCGCGATTGGCCTGCTCGACAGCCAGATCGACGGCAGCATGCGAAGGCACGTCGAGATGCAGAATCTGTGCGGCAGCAACAATCAGCACATGCTGAAGCGCACGCGCGCCTTCCGGCAGCGGCGTTTCGATCATCGAGGCGATAGCCGCTTCAAGCCGCGGCAGATGGCGAAGGGCAGTCGTCAGGATGGCACGCGTCAATGCGCGGTCGGCATCGTTCAATGCCTTGTAGGCAGGATTGCCATGGGTCAGATCCAGCATCCCGTCGAGCGACGTCTTGCGATCGACGGCAGCCGCGAGCAGCTTCGCGGCCGTTGCCCTCACTTCGAATCCGGGTTTTCTCGGCTCACTACCTGCGCGATCGGCTGCCGGCTTCTTGGGCGAGTATTTATGTGGTTTCTTGTTTTTTGGCTCGTTCAAGACCAGGGACCTTTGCGCGGTTCATCCGATCCGCGGCCCCAGGGGTTGTTTGCGCCTGCATTCGGCACGGAGCGCGCGGTGCGCTGGGGTCTACCAGCCGAAAACGATCCCGTCGACCCACCACCGCGAAACTCGTTCGCCATTTGCTGAAGAGCCGCGATACGGTTTTCGGTATTCGGATGCGTCGAGAACAGGTTGTCCATGCGTTCGCCGGAAAGCGGATTGATGATGAACATATGCGCCGTCGCCGGGTTGCGTTCGGCTTCGTAGTTCGGGATCGAATGCGCGGAACCGGCAATCTTTGCGAGCGCCGAGGCAAGCCAGATCGGGTTGCCGCAGATTTCAGCACCTCGACGGTCGGCCGAATATTCGCGGGTACGGCTGATCGCCATCTGCACCAGCATGGCTGCAAAAGGCGCAACGATCATCGCCGCCAGCACGCCGATGAAGCCGAGCGGGTTACTGTTGTTCTCGCGGTTGCCACCCAGGAAAAAAGCAAAATTGCCGAGCATGGAAATCGCACCGGCAAGCGTCGCCGTAATCGTCATGATCAGCGTATCGCGGTTCTGCACATGAGCCAGCTCATGCGCCATGACACCTGCCACTTCCTCATGCGTCAGGCGCTGCAGAAGACCGGTCGAAGCCGCAACGGCGGCATTTTCCGGATTGCGGCCCGTCGCAAACGCATTCGGCTGCGGGTTGTCGTAGATATAGACTTTCGGCATCGGCAGGTTCGCATTGGCCGAAAGATCGCGAATCATCCGGTAGAATTCCGGCGCCGTGCGCTCATCCACCTCCTGGGCATGATAGGCTGACAGCACCATCTTGTCAGAATTCCAGTAGGAAAACAGGTTCATCCCGGCTGCGATCACCAATGCGATCATCATGCCGCCCTTGCCGCCGATCAGAAATCCGACCCCCATGAACAGGGCGGTCATGAAGGCCAGAAGCATGGCGGTGCGCATCACATTCATCGTCATCTCTCCGTTGCCGATTTCGTCCCTCAAGCGATCCAAATAGTCGCCCATGGGTTTTCTAGCGGTTATGAACGCCCTATCATGTGGTCAATTCGACCTGATTTTTCAATAAACCTTGCGGTGATGCGAGATATGCAAAGCGCGGACAACGACAATATGGAAAACGTTTCAGAAGAAGGCGCTGCAAAAAGGCCGCTTTCACCCGCGGCGCAACGCGCTCTGCAGGAAGCTGAGGAACGCCGTCAGGCGGAAGCCAAAGCCAACATGCCGGAAGAATTTGGCGGCCGCGGGGGCGCGGATCCGGCTCGTTTTGGCGACTGGGAAATCAATGGACGCGCCATCGATTTCTAAATCTGAGCCCATGCAATAAGATAAAATTCCTATTGACTTTGATCGGATATCGGAATTTATTCCTTTCATGTTCAAAGCGCTGTTATTCATTGTTGGATTGGTGTCGGTCTCCACCACCGAAGCGATGGCACGCGATGAAATCTCCGGCCCGGTCTCTGCCGAAATTCTCCGCGTCGTTGATGGAGATACACTGCTGGTCGAGGCCCAACCTTGGCCGCAGCAGAAGATGGAAGTTTATGTCCGCATCCGCGGCATCGACGCGCCAGAACTCAAGTCGAAATGTGAAACGGTGCGATCAGCGGGGCAAGATGCCCGCCAAGCGCTTGAAATCATGGCGGCACAATCGTCCAGAATTCAGCTTATACGGATTTCCGGCGACAAATATTTCGGCCGCATCGTCGCCGACGTGATCCTTTCGGACGGTCACAGCGTCGCGGACGGCCTTCTGCTTGCCGGCTTGGTCCGTACCTATGATGGCGGCCGCAAGCCGAGAGAGACTTGCGGCAGCTGATTTATGACGGACGTCAGGCGTCCACCTTGTTCTGGCGGTTGGCGATCAGGTCATCCACAACTGCGGGATCGGCAAGTGTCGACGTATCCCCGAGCGCCCCGAAATCGTCCTCGGCAATCTTGCGCAGGATACGGCGCATGATCTTGCCCGAACGGGTTTTCGGCAGGCCCGGCGAGAACTGGATCTTGTCCGGTGCTGCGATCGGCCCGATTTCGTTGCGGACATGCTTGGTAAGCTCCTGCCGCAATTCGTCGGTGCCCGCGTTCCCGGCCATCAACGTGACATAGCAATAGATGCCCTGTCCCTTGATGCCGTGCGGATAACCGACCACAGCCGCTTCCGACACGAGATGGTGCGAGACGAGCGCCGATTCTACTTCCGCAGTCCCTAGGCGATGGCCGGAGACATTGAGCACATCGTCGACGCGGCCGGTGATCCAGTAATACCCGTCCTCATCCCGCCGGCAGCCGTCACCGGTGAAATATTTCCCCTTGTAGGTGGAGAAATAAGTCTGAATGAAACGCTCGTGATCGCCATAGACGGTACGCATCTGCCCCGGCCATGAATCCGTGATGCAGAGATTTCCGTCGGCCGCCCCTTCGAGAACATTGCCCTCGTTATCGACCAGCTGCGGCTTCACCCCGAAGAACGGCTTGGTGGCCGACCCGGGCTTCAGGTCCGTCGCACCCGGCAACGGCGTGATCATGTGGCCGCCGGTTTCCGTCTGCCACCAAGTATCCACCACCGGGCAGCGCTTTTCGCCGACCACGTTATAATACCATTCCCAGGCTTCCGGATTGATCGGCTCGCCGACAGTGCCGAGCAGCCGCAGGCTCTCGCGTGAAGACCGCTTGACGAATTCGTCGCCCGCCCCGATCAGCGAACGGATCGCAGTCGGCGCGGTGTAGAAGATGTTGACCTTGTGCTTGTCGACGATTTCCCAGAACCGGCCTTGGTCCGGAAAGTTCGGAACGCCTTCAAACATCAGCGTCGTCGCGCAATTGGCCAGCGGACCATAGACGAGGTAGGAATGGCCGGTGACCCAGCCTACATCCGCCGTACACCAGTAGATATCGCCGTCCTGATAGTCGAACGTATATTCATGGGTCATCGCCGCATAAACGAGATAGCCGCCCGTCGTATGCAGCACACCCTTCGGCTTGCCAGTCGAACCCGACGTATAAAGGATGAACAGCGGATCTTCCGCCTTCATCTTCACCGGCTCGCAATGGCCTTTCACCGTCGCAATTTCCTGATGGTACCAGATATCTCGACCCGGCGCCCAGTTGGTCTTGCCGCCGGTACGGCGCACGACCAGAACCTTGTTCACCGTCACATACTGACGCGCCGCGATATGGATCGCCTTGTCGGTATTTTCCTTTAGCGGCACCGGCTTTCCGCCGCGCACGCCCTCGTCACAAGTGATCACGAATGTCGACTGGCAGTCGACGATACGGCCCGCCAAGGCTTCCGGTGAAAACCCACCGAAGACGACTGAATGCACCGCGCCGATACGCGCACAGGCCAGCATCGCATAGGCCGCTTCCGGGATCATCGGCATGTAGATGGTAACGCGATCGCCCTTCTTGACCCCATGCTTCTTCAGCACGTTCGCCATCCGGCAGACCTGATCGTAGAGCTGGTTATAGGTGATCTTCTTGTCGATATAGGGGTTGTCGCCTTCCCAGATGATTGCCGTGCGCTCGCCATGGGTCTTCAGGTGGCGGTCTATGCAATTATAGGAGACGTTCGTCAGCCCGTCCTCGAACCACTTGATCGAAACCCGCCCCTTGAATGACGTGTTCTTCACTTTCGTGTAAGGCTTGAACCAGTCGATCCGGCGGCCATGCTTGCCCCAGAACTTATCCGGATCCTCGATGCTCTCCTCATACCACTTTTCGTATTTGTCCTTGTCGATGAGTGCCTTGGCCTTGGTGGACTTGAGAACCGGATAGATTTTTTCGGACATGTGTTCCTCCCTCACTTGCACCGTCGACCTGACATTCGTCATCGGTGCGACATTTTGGCATTCATAGCAATTGGGGCGGAAGCGGCAATTAGACAAATGGCTGTGAGGGTCTGAAATGCGATCGACAAGGATCCTGTTTCAGAGAATTGCAATTCTGTCCTAATTCGATTATACGGCGGTGAATTCCCGGAAATAGTGGTTGATACCCACGGCCCGCGACACCGGCGCGGACGGACAGAGGAACTATACCCATGGCTCAACAATTGCTTATGCCGAAGGCCACCGCAGTTTGGCTTGTCGACAATACGGCCCTCTCCTTCGACCAGATCGCGCAGTTCTGCAAACTGCATCCGCTCGAGGTCAAGGCAATCGCCGATGGTGAAGCCGCCCAGGGTATCAAGGGCCTCGACCCGATCGCCACTGGCCAGCTGTCCCGCGATGAAATCGAGCGCGGCGAAAAGGACATCAATCACAAGCTGAAACTTTCCGAGCCGAAGGTTCGCGTTCCGGAATCCAAGCGCCGTGGCCCGCGCTACACGCCGGTTTCCAAGCGCCAAGATCGCCCGAACGCCATCCTTTGGCTGGTTCGCAACCATCCGGAACTGAAGGACGCGCAGATCTCGCGCCTCGTCGGTACCACCAAGTCCACCATCGAACAGATCCGCGAGCGCACCCACTGGAATGCTGCAAACCTCGCTCCGATGGACCCGGTAACGCTCGGCCTCTGCTCCCAGATCGATCTCGACCTCGAAGTCGAAAAGGCCTCCAAGAACCGTCCGCTGCCGACCGCTGCCGAGCTCGGCGCCTCCCTGCAGCCGGCCTCCGAGACCGAAAACCTCGGCTTCGGCGATTACCGCAGCGAACGCGAGGAAGAGAAGGAAATCGATGCGGACGCCGTCTTCGCAAAACTTTCTTCGCTCAAGTCGACCCGCACCGAAGAGGAAGACGAGGACGACCGCTTCTAAGCGTCGCCTTATCGCAGGAATTCAAAGCCCCGGATCGTCTCCGGGGCTTTTCTTTTTGTCTATGCGACCGGTGCCGCCGCGCTTTTCTCTTTATGAGCAAAACCGTTTTTCCAGAGAGTTTCCCGAACCACGTCCAGCGTTCCCGGATCTTCAATCGTCGCCGGCATGGTCCATGGCATGTCGTCGGCAATCTTCTGCATCGTGCCGCGAAGGATCTTGCCTGATCGTGTCTTTGGCAATTTTGGCACCACCATCACCGTCTTGAAGGCGGCAACCGGCCCGATCTCGTTGCGGACCATACCGGCCACCTCCGCGGCGATTTCGGAAGTTTCCCGTGAAACATGGTTCTTCAGCACCAGGAAACCGCAGGGTATTTGCCCCTTGACCTTGTCCTTCACGCCGATGACCGCACATTCGGCGACATCCGGATGTTTCGCACAAACCTCTTCCATGGAACCGGTCGACAGACGATGGCCGGCGCAGTTGATAATGTCGTCCGTGCGCGCCATCACGAAAATATAGCCGTCATCATCGATGATCCCGGCATCCGCCGTCTTGTAATAGCCGGGAAATTCTTCGAGGCAGCTTTCACGAAACCGCCCATCGGCATTCCAGAATGTCGGCAGGCAACCCGGGGGCAGGGGCAGCCTGATCACGATATTGCCCAGCGTGCCCTGCGGCACCGGCTTGCCGGCATCGTCGATCACCTCCACCGCATAACCGGGCATTGGTCGCGTCGGAGACCCGTGCTTGAACGGCATCAGGCCAAGCCCCATCGTGTTGGCCGCAATCGGCCAGCCGGTTTCCGTCTGCCACCAGTGATCGATGACCGGTACCTTCAGCTTCTCTTCCGCCCATCGCAATGTCTCGGGATCGGCACGCTCACCGGCCAAAAACAGTGCGCGCAGACCGAGCAGATCGTAATTCTCGACAAACTCCCCATCGGGATCGTCACGCCGGATCGCGCGGAAAGCGGTCGGTGCGGTAAACAGCACTTTGACGTCATGCTCCGCCGCGACGCGCCAGAACGTGCCCGCATCGGGCGTGCCTACCGGCTTGCCTTCGAAGATGACGCTCGTATTGCCGTTCAGCAAAGGTGCGTAGACGATATAGGAATGCCCCACCACCCAGCCGATATCAGAAGCCGTCCAGAACACTTCACCCGGCGCCATGCCGAAAATATTCGGCATGCTCCATTGCAGCGCCACCATATGCCCGCCATTGTCGCGCACCACACCTTTCGGCTGGCCCGTCGTCCCGGATGTGTAGAGGATATAGAGCGGATCGCTCGCCTTGACCGGCACGCATTCGATATCCCGCCCGCGCGCGTTATCCACCATCTGGCTGAAGTCATATTCACCACGGTCAGGATCGATCGGTGCGTAGAGTTCGGGCCGCTGCAGGATAAGGCAATGATCCGGTTTCACCTTTGCCAGTTCGATCGCCTTTTCGAGTAAAGGCTTGTAGGCAACCACTCGACCGGGCTCGAGACCGCAACTCGCGGAAATGACTAGTTTCGCTTCCGAATCGTTCAGCCGCGCGGCAAGCTCCTGCGCCGCAAATCCTCCAAAAACGACGGAATGCACGGCGCCTAGTCGGGCGCATGCCAGCATGGAAAACACCGCCTCAGGCACCATCGGCATATAGATGACGACCCTGTCGCCGCGGCCGATACCGAGATCGCGCAACACGGCCGCAATCGCCTTCACCTCGGTCAGAACTTCGGAATAGGTGAAGAACCTCTTTGTGCCGCTCATCACGCTATCGTAGATGAAGGCGCGTTGTTCGCCGCGCCCCGCTTCAACATGCCGGTCCAGGCAGTTGTAACAGGTATTGGTTTCGCCGCCGACAAACCACCGACCATAGACACCCTGATCGGGATCGTATGCCCCGGTCGGCGGCGTGAACCAGTCGATCGCCTTGGCAGCTTCCATCCAGAAACTCTCCGGATCCCGCTGCCACGCGCCATAGACGTCGAAATAGCGGCTTTGCATATGCACCTCCCGTTACATGAGCCTAGCCTGATAGAAACAATCTAGGCCGGGGAGGGAGGTGCGGAAAGCCCGACGAAGGAGTTAGATCTCAGCGCGCCCCGAAGATGGCCGAACCGACACGGACACTGGTCGCGCCGAATTCGACCGCCGTTTCGAAATCACCGGACATGCCCATGGAGAGCTTTTCGACGCCGCATTCCTTGGCGAGTTTAGCAAGCAGGGCGAAATGCGGACCCGGATTTTCGTCAGCCGGGGGAATGCACATCAGTCCCTCGATCGAGAGACCCAGCTCATTGCGGCATAGGTCAACGAAAGCCGCGGTTTGCTTCGGCTCGATACCTGCCTTCTGAGGCTCGAGCCCGGTATTCACCTGCACATAAAGCTTAGGCGATTTGCCCTGCTTCTTCATCTCCTCGGCAAGCGCTATGGCAATCTTTTCGCGATCGACGGTCTCTATCACGTCAAACAGCGCAATCGCATCGCCGGCCTTGTTGGATTGCAGGGGCCCGATCAGGTGCAATTCGATACCCGCAGTCTCGGCTTTAAGCTCCGGCCATTTTCCCTGGCTCTCCTGCACCCGGTTTTCGCCGAATACACGCTGACCCGCAGCAATCACGGGACGGATCGCATCGGCATCGAAGGTTTTGGACACGGCAACCAGCGTCGCGGAACCCACCGGACGTTTGGCATATTTCTCTGCCTTGGCAATCTTGCCCTTCACGTCCTGAAGCCGTTCTTCGATGTCCATTGCCCGCATCCTTTTCCGCATTTCTTGTGAGATCAGCGATTAAAGCCCATATGAGGCTCTGCCAAGGGTATTCCGCATCAAAGTTTGACACCCCGCAAGCCTCAAAAACTTGACGCTTGCGGCCATTCATGGTGAAGGTCTGCCCGAAACTTTTATCCTGATTTCCCGGAATATCATCCAGATGGCGACTGAACGTTACAACCCGCGCGATGCTGAACCCCGTTGGCAGCAGAAATGGAACGAGGCGAAGGTTTTCGAAACCGACAACGCCGACCCGCGGGAAAAATATTACGTCCTAGAGATGTTCCCCTATCCGTCCGGCCGCATTCACATGGGCCATGTGCGCAACTATGCCATGGGCGACGTGGTTGCCCGCTACAAGCGCGCCCGCGGTTTCAACGTCCTGCACCCGATGGGCTGGGATGCGTTCGGCATGCCGGCGGAAAACGCCGCGCGGGACAACAAGACCCATCCGAAATCCTGGACCTACCAGAACATCGAATCGATGAAGAAGCAGCTGAAGGCGATGGGCCTTTCGCTGGACTGGTCGCGCGAGTTCGCCACCTGTGATGTCGAATATTACCAGCAGCAACAGCACCTCTTCCTAGACATGATGGAAAAGGGCCTGGTCTATCGCAAGCAGTCAAAGGTCAACTGGGACCCGATCGACCAGACGGTTCTGGCCAACGAACAGGTTATCGACGGCCGCGGCTGGCGCTCTGGCGCATTGGTGGAACAGCGCGAGCTGGTCCAGTGGTTCTTCAAGATCACCGATTTCAGCCAGGACCTGCTGGACGAACTGGATCATCTGGATCAGTGGCCCGAAAAGGTTCGCCTGATGCAGAAGAACTGGATCGGCCGCTCGGAAGGCATGGCTGTCCGCTGGGAGATCGTCTCCTCTACGGCCCCGGCCGGCGAGACCGAAGTCACCGTCTATACGACCCGCCCGGACACGTTGTTCGGCGCTTCCTTCCTGGCAATCGCCGCCGATCATCCGCTGGCCAAGGCCGCAGCGGCTAAGAATCCGGCTATCGAATCCTTCGCCGAGGAATGCCGCCGTCAGGGCACTTCGCTCGCCGCACTCGAAACGGCGGAGAAAAAGGGTATCGACACCGGCATCCGCGTCAAACATCCGCTTGATCCCGCCTGGGAGCTGCCGGTCTATGTCGCAAACTTCGTGTTGATGGAATACGGCACGGGCGCCATCTTCGGCTGCCCGTCCGGTGACCAGCGCGACCTGGATTTCGCCCGCAAATATGATCTTCCGGTCGTGCCGGTCGTCATGCCGGCCGATGGCGATGCTGCCACGTTCGAAGTCGGCGAGACCGCTTACGTCGATGACGGCGTGATGATCAATTCGCGTTTCCTCGACGGCAAAACGACGGATGAAGCCTTCCAGATCGTCGCAGACAAGCTGTCGGGACAAACCCTGGCCGGCACGCCACAGGGCGAACGCAAGGTCAATTTCCGCCTGCGCGACTGGGGCATCTCGCGCCAGCGTTATTGGGGCTGCCCGATCCCGGTCATCCATTGCGAAGTCTGCGGCGTCGTTCCGGTGCCGAAGAAGGACCTGCCGGTCAAGCTGCCCGACGACGTCACTTTCGACCTGCCGGGCAACCCGCTCGACCGCCACTCCACCTGGCGCCATGTCTCCTGCCCGCAATGCGGCCATGATGCCCGTCGCGAGACGGATACGATGGATACGTTCGTCGATTCCAGCTGGTACTTCACCCGCTTCACGGCACCCTGGCTGAACGAACCGACCGATCCGGCCGTTGCCAATCGTTGGCTGCCCGTCGACCAGTATATCGGCGGCATCGAGCACGCGATCCTGCACCTGCTCTATTCCCGTTTCTTCACCCGCGCCATGCGCGAGACCGGTCATGTCAGCGTCAAGGAACCCTTCAAGGGTCTCTTCACCCAAGGCATGGTCGTCCACGAGACCTACCGTCTCGGCGCTGAAGGTCAGAAGGGCGAATGGGTCGCTCCAGCCGACATCAGAATCGAGGAAATCGACGGCAAGCGCACTGCAACCCTGCTGAAAAGCGGTGAGGAAGTCACCATCGGCTCGATCGAGAAGATGTCGAAGTCGAAGAAGAATGTCGTCGATCCGGACGATATCATCGCCTCCTACGGCGCCGACACGGCTCGCTTCTTCGTCCTCTCCGACAGCCCGCCGGATCGTGACGTCATCTGGTCGGAAGCGGGCGTTGAAGGCGCACACCGCTTCACCCAGCGCCTGTGGCGTCTGATTTCGGAAGCCGCCGACAATCTCAGGACGGTTTCCCCGGCGCCCGCCAAGGAAGGTGATGGTCTGGCGATCTCACAGCTCGCCCACAAGACGCTGAAGGCGGTTCAGGGCGATCTAGACAAGCTCTCCTTCAACAAGGCCGTGGCGCGTATTTATGAGCTCGTGAACGCCCTTGCAGCCCCGCTGACTGACGTTGCTGCCGGTAAGGGTGACGAGGCCTATCGCGCTGCCGTTCGCAACGCCGCCGAAATCCTCATCCAGATCGTCGCGCCGATGACGCCGCATCTGGCCGAGGAATGCTGGACGGTGCTCGGCAATGGCGAAATGGTCTCTAAAACGGCATGGCCCGCGTTCGATCAGGCTCTGGTTGTCGAAAATGAAGTCACACTGCCAGTCCAGATCAATGGCAAGAAGCGCGCTGAATTGACAATCGCGCGCGACGCGGATCAAACTGCTGTCGAAGCTGCAGTTTTGGCTCTGGATGTGGTGAAAACCGCTCTTGAAGGCCGCGCGCCGAAGAAAATCATTGTTGTCCCACAGAGGATCGTGAACATTGTTGCCTGACCGCTCATCACTGCCGCGCCGTAGCGCCCTCCTGCTGGGCCTGGCACTTTGCGTTGGCCTGGCTGGCTGCCAGGTTCGACCACTGTATTCGCAAGCCGGTGGCACAGCTCCCAAACTCGCATCCGTCGGCTTTTCCGAGCCGAAGAACCGCATAGAGCAGGTTGTTCGCAACGAGCTCGTTTTCCTCGCGGCCGGCGGCGCCGGCGAGCCCTTGAATCCGGCTTACGATCTCACGCTGCGCGTCTCCACTACGGCGTCGAACGTGCTTGATGACGATGGCTTGACAGAGGTCAATGCCCCGGTGCCTGGACGTGTCCAGGTGACCGGTTCCTATACCCTTACACGTACCGCCGATGGTCAGGTTCTCAAGCGTAGCGAGCATTCGAGCGTCGCGCTGATTGATGTTTCCAGCCAGAGTTTTGCCAAGCTGCGCACCATCAGAGATGGTGAAAATCGTGCGGCCAGGGAACTCGCCGAATTCATCCGTGCGGATATAGCGATCGCGCTTTCCAAGGAACCGCCGTTACAGCAGCCCGCATGGCAGAAATAAAGTCGCATGAGTTCGAGCGTTTTCTGGAAAAGGGTGCCGAACTCTATCGCTTCTACGTTATCTACGGACCTGATCGCGGACTTGTCTCCGAACGAGCCAATCTCATTGCCAAGCGTAGTGGGGTTGCGCTCGACGATCCCTTTGCGCTCCTCAAACTTGACGCAACAGACCTCCAGGGCGATCCAGGACGGCTTCTGGACGAGGTGAACGCGCTCGGGCTTTTCGGCGGTGAGAAGCTCATCTGGCTGCGCGGCGTGAATAACGAAAAACCTGTCCTGGACGCTGTCCAGACCATCTTGGGGCAGGGTGTACCAGCCAATACTCTTCTTATCGAGGCCGGTGACCTGAAGAAGGGAAGCGGACTCAGGAAGATCGTCGAACCATCCCGCTCCGTCGCGGTTATCCCGTGTTATGCCGACGATGCCCGCGCGCTGAATGCCCTCATCGATGTGGAACTGGCCAGCGATTCACTTACCATTACCAGTGAAGCTCGGCGGCATCTGATCGACCAGTTGGGTGGTGACCGTGTAGCTTCCCGAAACGAGATTCGAAAGCTCGCTCTCTACTGCCGCGGATTGGCAAGGATCGAGGAGCATCACGTCGATGAGATCATCGGGGATGCAAGCAGCGTATCCGCTGATGACGCGGTCGATGCCATATTGATCGGCGATCTGCCAGCCTTCCATCGCGCGTTCCAGAAAATTCTCGCGTCCAAAACTCCGCTCTTCCTCATCCTGCAATCGTGCCTGAAGCAATTTCAGTTGCTTGATGCGATGAAGATCGAGATGGAGGAAAGGCGGACGCCTGCCGCTCAGGTTATGGCGACACTTGGCCGTCACATCCACTTCAAACGGAAGCCCGTTTTCGAAAGAGCCCTCAGAGCCTGGCGGCCGGAAGCCGTCAGCCGTGAAGCTGCGCGAGTACAATCTGCGGTGCTCATGTCCCGTCAACGACAAAGCCTCGAGCCAAGCATCGTATTTCATGCTTTGCTGGGCGCAGCCCTTCAGGCATCTAAATAGAAAAAATCCGCGTAAAACCAAAGCTTTACGCGGATCATGTCTCACATAACCGAAGATCGTCGAGCGCTCAACGACGCTCCAGAAGCCGGCAAATTTCTTCCAGCTGCTCAAGCGTCTTGTAGGAAATCCTGATCTGGCCTGGGCCACCCTTGTGGCTGATCTTCACTTCCAGCCCAAGCGAGTCCGTCAAAGTCCTTTCCAGCGCGACCGTATCCGAATCCTTTTCGGGCTTGGCTGCAGCCTGCGGTTCGGACTGTCCCCGGATATCGTTCTGCGCCAGACGCTCCGCGTCGCGAACCGACATCCCCTTGGCAACCACTGCCTTCGCCAGGGCGGTCGGATCCGACGTTGGGATGAGCGCACGCGCATGACCGGCGGAAAGCGTGCCGGATGACAGCATATCGCGAACAGGGGAGGGAAGCTTCAGCAGGCGAAGGCTGTTTGCCACATGGCTGCGGCTTTTGCCGATGATGTCGCCCAGATCATTCTGCGTATATCCATGCTCGGCGATAAGCTGCTCATAGCCAAGCGCCTCTTCAAGCGGATTGAGATCGGAGCGCTGGACGTTCTCGACGATCGCGATCTCCAGCGCCGTCCTGTCATCGACGTTACGGACGATAACCGGTACTTCCACCAGTCCGGCAAGCTGAGACGCCCGCCAGCGGCGTTCGCCGGCAATGATCTCGAACTGCCCGTCCGAGAGGGTCCTTGTGACGATCGGTTGGACGATGCCATGCTGACGGATCGAACTTGCCAGATCCTGCAGCTCGCTTTCATCGAAATGACGACGTGGGTTGCGCGGGTTGCGCGTGATGTTCTCGATCGGCACCATTCGGTCAGGGTTGACATTGACCGGCGTATTGCCGGCAGGCATCGGCTGATCCATTTCACCGATCAGAGCTGCCAGACCACGCCCTAGCCGGCGCTTCGAAACATCGTCGTTCATAAGCTTTACCCTGTTTACTACGTCTTATGCTGCGACTTTACGCATTCTCTCGCGCTGGATAACTTCAGAGGCCAGTTGCAAATATGCCTGACTGCCTGCGCATTTCAGATCATAAAGGATAGCCGGCTTACCATATGACGGCGCTTCGGAAACCCGCACATTACGCGGGATGAGTGTTTGATAGACCTTCTCTCCGAGATAGGTTCGGACATCATTGACAACCTGCTGAGCCAGATTGTTACGGGCATCGAACATCGTTAGAACAATACCTTGGATATCAAGCGTCGGATTGACCGTACGACGGACCTGGTCAACCGTTTCCAGCAACTGGCTCAAGCCTTCGAGAGCAAAAAACTCGCATTGCAAGGGTACGAGAACCGAATCGGCAGCAGCCATCGCGTTCATGGTCAACAGATTGAACGACGGTGGACAATCAAGCAGAATATAGTTGAATTTCTCAGCACCTGCGGAAACCAGCGCTTTTTTTAGCCTGAAAGCTCTATCCTGGGCTTGAGAGATTTCCATTTCGAAGCCCAGGAGATCCATCGTCGACGGAACGATCGACAGATTGGGAACGGCCGTCTCAACGGCGGCTTCACCGACATTGGCCTCACCAACGAGAATATCGTAGGATGATACCTTGCGATCACGACGATCGATCCCGAGCCCCGTACTCGCATTGCCCTGAGGATCAAGATCGACGATCAGAACGCTTTGGCCAATTGCGGCGAGCGCAGTTGCGAGATTGATGGCTGTCGTCGTTTTGCCGACCCCACCTTTTTGATTTGCAATTGTGATGATCCGACGCTTATCAAACATCTAGCACCTGCTTAACGGTTATGTTCGCCGCAGATTGCCGATCTCTAGGATAACCGAATCCGCTTGGATTGAACTCTGATGTCTTACCAAATCAAAGCGCCAGCGACCATGCGCTTTTTTTAATTCGGATTCATAATCCCGACCTTTGTGGAAGAAAGCTGTTGATGGCTTATTGAGCAACCAAGGCGAAGCGTATCCCAAAAGCTTATCGAGATCTGCAAGCGCACGCGCGGAAACGAAGTCGCATTGAGGAATAAGCTTGGGAGCGTCTTCTATGCGAACCCCATGAATCGTACCTCTGGCGCCTGTTGATGCGAGTGCCACGCGCAAAAAGGCGGCTTTCTTTTGATTGCTTTCGACAAGATGCACCCAGCCATCCTTACATTCGGACAGCAAAATAGCGGTTATCACACCAGGAAATCCGCCACCCGAGCCGAGGTCAACCCAGGTTCCCACCTTATCCGCTAAGCGGAAGATCTGCGCGCTATCTGCTATATGGCGTTGCCACATATCCTCTTGTGTAGAAGGGGCGACAAGATTGATTGTTTTCGCCCATTTCTGAAACAGATCAGCAAACTGCTGCAACCGATCTTGCGTTTCACGTGAAACACCGGGAATCAAGATGCCTGCCTCATTTTATTTTCGGTTTTCCTTATAAGAGCCAAGAGCAGCGTTACCGCGGCTGGCGTCATTCCTTCGATCTTCGCAGCCTGCGCAATCGTTCGAGGCCGAGCACGACGGAGTTTCAGTTTAAGCTCGTTCGATAAACCTGACAAACTATCGAAATCAAAAAGCTCCGGTATTTCCAACCCTTCATCGCGCTGAACTGACCGAATGTCATTTGCCTGCCGTTCCATATAGACGGCGTAACTGGCTTCGATCTCCAGAGCCTCGGCTACCTTCGGCGACAAGCACGATAACTCGGTCCATATCCGCATTAGGTGCGTCATATCAATATCGGGGTAAGACAATATCTCGTACCCGCTGCGGCGCTGGCCGTCCTTGTTGAGGTGCAATCCGTGCCGATTTGCTTCATTCGGAGTGAGGGTAAGCGCCCGAAGCTGGTCGCGCCCGGCATCCAGTGCTTCCACATAGATCGAGAACTTCGCCGCGCGATCTTTGCCAACAAGCCCGAGCTGCATCCCCAACCCTGTCAGACGCATGTCAGCATTGTCTGCCCGAAGCGACAGCCGGAACTCCGCCCTGGAAGTAAACATGCGGTAGGGCTCGGTGACACCACGGTTGATAAGATCGTCCACCATGACGCCGATATAGGATTCAGTTCGGCTGAAACTGTAGGGCTGCAATCCCTGGGCACGACGTGCAGCGTTCAAACCACCCACCAGCCCTTGGGCGCCTGCCTCCTCGTAGCCGGTGGTCCCGTTGATCTGCCCAACCAGGAACAAACCCTTTACCGATCTTGTCTCCAGCCAGGGCTGCAGCTCTCGCGGATCGATGTGATCATATTCAATGGCATAGGCCGGGTGAAGGATCGTAACATTCTCAAGGCCGGGTATCGTGCGGACAAATGCCTCTTGAATCTCCTCCGGCAGGGAAGTCGAAATTCCATTGGGGTAGACAGTAAAATCATCGAGACCTTCCGGCTCAAGGAAAATCTGGTGGCCATCGCGCTCGCCAAACCGAACGATCTTGTCTTCGATCGACGGGCAATAACGGGGGCCAACACCTTCGATCTGACCGGAATACATTGCCGACAGATGAATGTTGTCGGCAATAATTCGATGGGTTTCAGCCGTCGTTCGCGTAACGCCGCAAGCAATCTGAGGATTGGTGATCCGATCCGTCATGAAGGAGAAAGGCGTCGGAATATCATCCGCTTCCTGGCTGTCGATGGACGCCCAGTCGATAGTCCGCCCGTCCAGCCGGGCAGGCGTGCCCGTCTTCAACCGACCTAGAGCAAACCCGTGACGCCTTAATGTTTCCGAAAGGCCGAGAGACGGCGCTTCACCACTTCGACCAGCCGGGATCTTCTTTTGACCAATGTGGATAAGTCCACGCAGAAAAGTCCCTGTTGCCAGAACGATTGAACCGCAGGCAATTCGGCGACCGTCAGAAAGCAGCAGAGCCTCGACACCGCCTTTCTGACCTATCTCTATATCGAAGGCGTCGCCCTCCACCACCGTCAGATTGACATGGTTCTCAATCTCGCGCTGCATTGCCTCGCGATAAAGCCGGCGGTCTGCCTGTGTCCGCGGACCGCGAACAGCCGGGCCTTTTTTTCGATTAAGAAGGCGGAACTGAATACCGGCTGCGTCGGCAACCCGGCCCATCAAGCCATCCAGCGCATCGATCTCACGCACGAGGTGGCCCTTACCCAAGCCGCCAATTGCCGGATTGCAAGACATCACCCCGATGGTTTCGCGCTTATGGGTTACCAGCGCAACGGAGGCTCCGACGCGGGCTGCGGCACTCGCAGCCTCACATCCGGCATGCCCGCCGCCAACGACGACCACATCAAAGGTCATTTCAGCCATGGAAGCCTCTGTGTTTCACGTGAATCATTTGCCGATACAGAATTTCGAAAAGATCACATCCAGGAGGTCTTCGACATCCACGCGACCAGTTATTCTGCCAAGCTCATCTCCGGCCGCTCTTAGAGCGTCTGCCTTCAACTCCAGTTGGGGTTCATCTAATGCATTTTGGATGAATTTGGAAGCCAGCGCGATGTGCTCAAGATGCCTCTCATTGCTGACTGGGGATCCGGCATCCCAAGTCTCGCGGGCTCTATCGACGATCGCACGGTGGATCTTTTCCAGGCCTTCTCCCGTCAATGCAGAAATGCGAAGAGCGCCGGATCCGCTATCGGCACGAAGGTCAGCTTTTGTCTCGACGGCAAGATAAGGAATTCCATAGTCTTCATCGATATCCAAGCCGGACCCTGCCTCCTTGAGATACAGGATCATGTCTGCCGAGCGTGCCGCCGCTCGAGCGCGCTGGATTCCTTCGCGCTCGACAATATCATCAGCCTCGCGAATTCCGGCAGTGTCGTAAAGACGGACCAGATATCCCTCCATATCCAGCTCGACCGTGAGCACGTCCCGTGTGGTTCCTGCAATATCGGTAACAATTGCCACCTCGCGCTTCGCCATTGCATTCAGCAAGCTCGATTTTCCGGCATTCGGCGCGCCTATGATCGCAACCTTGAAGCCATTTCGAATGATCTCCGACGATTTTGCCGAGGCAGAGGCTGCAGACATCTCCTCCATGAGAGCCGTGAGATCAATACCAATCAAATCCGCGGCAGAAGCCGGCGCGTCTTCTTCATCCGCAAAGTCCAGCTCGGCCTCAATCATCGCCCTTGCATAGGTAAGACGCTCCGCCCAACCTGTATACCGAGTGGACAGGCCACCCATTCCCGTCTGTAACGCCAGCTTTCGCTGCATCTCCGTCTCGGCAGATACGAGATCAGACAATCCCTCGACCTCGACCAGATCGAGTCGTCCCTGCTCGAAAGCTCTCCGCGCAAACTCTCCCGCCTCCGCCGGGCGCAGGCCAAGTTCCTTCAATGTAGCCGCAACCGCATTGACGACAGCACGGCTTCCGTGAACCTGTAATTCAGCACAATCTTCGCCGGTAAAGGAGTGAGGCGCCTGGAAATAGAGAACCAGCCCCTGATCCAGCATTTCACCGTTTCGGTTTCGAATCGTTCGGAGACCTGCCTGCCTCGGCGCGGGTACCGTCCCTGCTATCTGCTCAAGGATCGCCTTCGTGGCTAGGCCACTGATGCGGATAACCGCCACTCCCGCTGGCGGCTGGCCGCTTGAAAGTGCGAAGATCGTTTCCTGTGTCATGCCTTCGTCCCATATCCACAAAACACAAAGGCGCCCGATATTCGGACGCCCAAGCATTTTTAAAAAAGAATCCGGCTAAAGATTACGTGTTCATCGAGTCGAAGAAGTCTGCATTGTTCTTCGTCTGCTTCAGCTTGTCGATGAGGAATTCGATTGCATCGGTCGTGCCCATCGGCGCGAGGATACGGCGAAGAACGAAGATCTTCTGCAGATCCTGGCGCGGAACCAGCAGGTCTTCCTTACGCGTACCGGACTTGAGAATATCCATCGCCGGGAAGATGCGCTTGTCGGCAACCTTGCGGTCCAGCACGATTTCGGAGTTGCCCGTACCCTTGAATTCCTCGAAGATAACTTCGTCCATACGGCTGCCGGTATCGATCAGCGCCGTTGCGATGATCGTCAGAGAGCCGCCTTCTTCGATATTACGGGCGGCACCAAAGAAGCGCTTCGGCCGCTGCAGAGCATTTGCATCCACACCACCGGTCAGAACCTTGCCGGAAGATGGCACGACAGTGTTGTAGGCGCGTCCGAGACGGGTAATCGAATCGAGCAGGATAACCACGTCACGGCCATGTTCGACGAGACGCTTGGCCTTCTCTATGACCATTTCGGCCACCTGTACGTGACGTACGGCCGGTTCATCGAAGGTCGAGGAAACCACTTCACCCTTCACAGACCGCTGCATGTCGGTCACTTCTTCCGGACGTTCGTCGATCAGAAGAACGATCAGGTAACATTCCGGATGGTTCGCCGTGATCGAATGCGCGATATTCTGCAGAAGAACTGTTTTACCCGTACGCGGCGGCGCAACGATAAGGCCACGCTGGCCCTTGCCGAGCGGTGCAACGAGATCGATGACGCGGGCGGAATTGTCCTTCGACGTCGGGATATCGAGTTCCATCTTGAACCGCTCGTTCGGATAAAGCGGCGTCAGATTGTCGAAGTGAACCTTGTGACGGATCTTTTCAGGATCGTCGAAATTGATCGTGTTGACCTTCAGAAGCGCGAAATAACGCTCGCCTTCCTTTGGTCCGCGGATCGGTCCTTCGACCGTATCACCGGTCTTCAGCGAAAACCGGCGGATCTGCGAAGGCGAGATATAGATATCGTCCGGACCCGGCAGGTAGTTCGCATTGGCGGAACGCAGGAAGCCGAAGCCGTCCTGAAGAACCTCGACCACACCCTCGCCGATGATTTCCACATCCTGGCTGGCAAGAACCTTCAGAATTGCAAACATCAACTCCTGCTTGCGCATGGTGCTGGCGTTTTCGACCTCCAGCGACTCTGCGAAGGTCAGCAAATCAGTCGGAGATTTGCTCTTAAGTTCTTGAAGCTTCATTTCAGCCATGAAGAGGAGACCACTTGAGAAAATATAAGGGAATTGGGCGTGTCGGTGGAATTCGCTTCCGCGGATGAAATCCGGGGACAACGTCGGTTACACGCATGCCACGAGATGGAGGTGGGCCAAAAATAGCGATTCCCTCCCTGCGCCGCAAGAGGCTTATTCAGAAAAAGGCAAGCCCTTTCTCAAAACGGCTTGACGATGACCAGAATTACGATCGCAATCATCAGAACCGTCGGCACTTCATTCCATATCCGCCAGTGTCTTGCCGCACGTCTGGGCCTGTCTGCGGCAAAATCGCGAACGGCGCGGCTAAACAGCACATGAACACCCGTAAGCGCCGCGACCATGGCGATTTTGCCATGAAGCCAGCCACCCTGAAATCCGTAGACGTCCCAGGCGAGGTAAAGCCCCAGCATCCAGCTCACCATCATCGCCGGGTTCATGATGACCTTGAGCAGCCGCCTTTCCATCATCTTGAACGTCTCCGATCGCTCCGAACCGATCGGTGCGTCCGTGTGATAGATGAAAAGCCGCGGCAGATAGAGAAGTCCCGCCATCCATGACATCACGGCAACGACGTGAAACGCCTTCACATAAAGGATGAAATCGTCCGGCCGCAGAACGTAGGTCAGGACCAGGATGAGCAGAAAGACCCCAAGCGCAATGACGGCACGTGTCTTGGCCTTTCCGCCCGCACCCTCATTGCCGGCTTCCTCGCGCGGGTCCATCAGGCAAGTCCCCTGACACGCTTCACCAGCCTGGCAACATTTTCCGGATCAGCCTCCGGCGTGATGCCATGCCCGAGATTGAAGATCAGCGGTCCGTTCCCGAGCGCCTGGAGAATCGCATCGATCCCCTCATCCAGCGATTGACCGCCGGCCACGACCCGCATCGGATCGAGATTACCTTGTACCGGCCCGTCCTTCTGCAGCTCCGCCGCAAAGGACAAGGGTATGCTCCAATCCAGACTGATCGCATCGGCACCGGTTTTCTGTCGGTAGTGACGCAGGTTCATTCCTGCACCCTTGGCAAAGGCAATGATGCGCGCATTCGGTCGCTTGCTACGAACGATCTCGATCATTCGCGCAACCGGCTTGATCGCAAAATCCTCGAATTCCTTTTCGCCGAGAACACCAGCCCAGGAATCAAAGATCTGAACCGCATCAGCGCCGGCATCGATCTGGGCAATCAGGTAGTCAGCGGAAATTTCCGCGAGAAACATCAACAGATGTTCAAGCGCCTTGCGGCTACGGTACCCGAAGAAACGGGCAGGGGCCTGATCCGGCGTGCCGCGCCCGGCAATCATATAGGTCGCAACCGTCCAGGGAGCGCCACAGAAGCCGAGAAGAGCAGTTTCCGCAGGCAACTCCTGCCTCAGGCGCTTCACCGTCTCCAGCACCGGCGAGAGATGTGCAAGTGCACCTTCCGCCTTCAGGGAATAGATACCGGTCTCGTCGATCGGATCCATCTGGGGTCCTTCGCCAGGCGTGAAGCGAACTTTCCTGTCCAAGGCATCGGGAATGACCAGGATATCGGAGAAGAGAATGGCCGCATCGAAGGAATAACGCCTGATCGGCTGGAGAGTGACCTCGACTGCCAGATCAGGCGTATAACAGAGATCAAGGAACCCACCCGCCTCCTGGCGCGTTGCACGGTACTCGGGAAGATACCGCCCTGCCTGTCTCATGAGCCAGAGTGGAGGAGGGCTCACTGTCTTCCCCTCCAGCACCTCGACGATCTTCCTTCTCACAGGCACTGGCATCTATCCCCTAATAAAAGAATCCAATTTCAATTGGTTTCTATTTCTTAGAGTCGGTGTGTATCAAGGATTAAAGTCAAACCCCAGCTTAACCAGAATTTTGCCGATATTCGCAAATCGGGATGAGAAGTCTCATGCGCATTTTGGGAATTCTGTGAAGAATCATAAATAACAAAACAGATTCAATTGTTTGCGGTGTATCGATTGAGTGCCTTTTCTGTAGATAACATGTGGATAAGTTGAATGGAAATGACAATTGTCCACGCAAATCACATCTGCGCGTTTCATCAATCCGGCTGATCGCGGATTGTGGAAAAAGGGGCGATTTTCCCGAAGCCTGTCCCGTGCGCCGATGAAGGTGATCGCCTGTCCCGAGTTATCAACAAACGGTAGAGAATAACGTGGAGAACCGGAAAAACTTCTTCCACTTGCACCTCGTTTCTGACTCCACCGGAGAGACCTTGATCTCGGCCGGCCGAGCCGTCGCGGCCCAGTTCCAAAACAGTTATGCGCTTGAACATGTCTATCCGCTGATCAGGAACAGGAAGCAGCTTGCGGCGGTCATGGATGCGGTTGATGCAGAACCTGGCATCGTCCTCTATACGATCGTCGACCAGGAACTCGCGTCACTTATCGATCTCAGATGCCGTGAAATGGGCGTCCCCTGCGTCAACGTTTTGGAGCCCGTACTTGGCGTCTTCCAGACCTATCTGGGCGCGCCGTCGCGCCGTCGCGTTGGCGCCCAGCATGCCCTGAACGACGATTACTTCGCCAGGATTGAAGCGCTGAACTTCGCCATGGATCATGACGACGGCCAGATGCCCGAGACTTATGACGAAGCCGACGTGGTCCTGATCGGCATCAGCCGTACCTCGAAGACGCCGACGAGCATCTATTTGGCCAATCGCGGGATAAAAACGGCCAATATCCCGATTGTGCCGGGCGTAGACCTGCCGAGCGCACTCTACAGTGCAACGCGTCCGCTGATCGTCGGCCTGATAGCCACCACCGATCGCATCTCCCAGATCAGGGAAAACCGCGAACTCGGCAGTTCTCAGGGCCTCGATCGAAATACTTATACGGACCGCGCCAGCATCAACGAAGAGCTCAAATATGCCCGGGCGCTTTGCGCGCGTAATAACTGGCCGATCATCGACGTTTCCCGGCGTTCGATCGAGGAGACTGCTGCGGCAATTCTTGCTCTGCGCCCGAGGCTCAGATAATCCCGAACTGTTTTTCGTTGGAGATCATACCTGAAGTGACCCTCGTCCTTGCTTCCTCAAGTCCCTTCCGTCGCATGCTGTTGGAAAATGCCGGCTTGACCTTCGAGTCAAGAGCAGCCGATATCGATGAAAGGCAGATCGAGGCGTCAGAGGACCATGCAGGTCCTGAATCCGTGGCCGGCATTCTGGCAAGAGCGAAGGCCGAGGATGTATCGCGCCATTTTCCCGGCGCCCTCGTGATCGGCTCCGATCAGACGATGTCGCTCGGCGATCGCGTCTATCACAAAGCGAAGACACGAGCGGAAGCGCGCGAAAACCTGATGTCGCTGTCCGGCCTGACCCATCGGTTGAACAGTGCCATTGCCATCGTGAAAGACGGTAATGTGGTCTGGGAGCACATTGCCTACGCCGAACTGACAGCCCGCGACCTGACGGCGAAATTCGTCGACCAGTATCTCGACCGGATTGGCGACAAGGCCTTTTCCAGTGTCGGCGGTTACCAACTGGAAGGAGAGGGCATTCATCTCTTTTCCGCCATCGAGGGCGACTATTTCACCATCCTTGGCCTGCCCATGCTTCCGCTTCTGGAAGAGCTGCGTCGCCTGGGAGCGATTGATGGTTGAAAAACGCGAAAACACGGCGCCCGCTGCATTCGTGACCGGCTGGCCGATAAAACACTCCCGCTCGCCGATCATTCATCGTCATTGGCTGAAGCAAAATGGCCTGGCAGGCACCTATGATGCGGTGGCGGTTTCCGAAGAGGATTTTGCATCCTTCATCGCGGAACTGAAGGATGGCAGTCGAGGTTTCTGCGGCGGCAATGTCACCATCCCGCACAAGGAGATCGCGTTCCGCCTCAGCGACCGACCGGATGATCTGGCGCAGGAACTGGGTGCCGCCAATACGCTCTGGCTGCAGGACGGCCAGCTTCATGCGACCAACACGGATGGATACGGTTTTGCAGCCAATCTCGATACCTGTCATCCCGGTTGGGATAAGGTCGATCGCGCCGTAATCCTGGGTGCCGGCGGCGCAAGCCGCGCGGTTATCCAGGCTGTCCGGGATCGCGGCGTCAACGAAATCCACGTCGTCAATCGCACCGTGTCACGGGCAGAAGAACTCGCCGACCGTTTCGGTCAGAGGATTCATGCCCATGGATTGCCGGCGCTTCCGGAAGTCATGGCCGGTGCGGGATTGTTCGTGAACACGACATCGCTGGGTATGGATGGAAAAGAATCGGCCGTTATCGATTTTTCCCGCCTGAAGACCGGCGCTTTGGTTACGGACATCGTTTACGTGCCGCTCGAAACGCCTATTCTCAAACAGGCACACGAACAGGGATACCCGACAGCCGACGGATTGGGGATGCTGCTGCATCAGGCCGTCCCCGGCTTCGAAAAATGGTTCGGCCATCGTCCCACCGTCGATACCGCTTTGAGGGAACTCATCATTCGAGATATTCAGGCAACGTGATGATTGTCATTGGACTGACCGGATCGATCGGCATGGGCAAAACGACCACTGCCGGCATGTTCAGAGATGAAGGGGTTCCGGTCAACGATTCCGATGCTGTTGTGCATGACCTTTATAGGACCGATGCGGTTCAGCCCGTCGGAATGGCATTTCCCGGTTCCATCCGTGATGGTGTTGTCGACAGGGTGGAACTTGCCCGACAGCTATCCTTGGCTCCCGAAGGCTTCAAGCAGCTGGAAGCCATCGTCCATCCGCTGGTAAGGCAGAGGGAAAAGCGGTTTCTTGAAGCCCAGCGTTTGGGCGGCATGGACCTTGTTCTTTTGGATATTCCTCTGCTTTTCGAAACGGGTGCGGAAAACCGTGTCGACGTGGTTGTGGTCGCCACCTGCGATCCACAGATACAGCGGCAGCGTGTTCTTGCAAGGCCGGGCATGACGGAGGAAAAGTTCGAACTGATCCTGGGGCGCCAGCTGGCTGATTCGAAAAAACGTGAACGCGCGGATTTTCTGGTTGATACAGGCAGTGGCCTGATCCGGGCAAAACAGCGGGTGCAGCAGATAATTGCCCTTCTGCGGTCGGGTATACGGAGTGAAAAACATGCGTGACGTCATCTTCGATACGGAAACGACCGGACTTGAATCGAAGCAGGATCGCATCATCGAAATCGGTGGCGTCGAGCTGATCAACAATTTCCCGAGCGGAAAGACGCTTCACATCTTCATCAATCCGGGTGACCGCAAGGTTCATCCGGACGCCTTGGCCGTCCACGGAATTACGGACGAGTTCCTGAAGGATAAGCCGAGTTTTGCTGAAGTCGCCCAGCAGATCGTCGAGTTTTTCGACGGTGCAAGGTGGATCGCCCACAACGCAAATTTTGATATGGGCTTCATCAATGCAGAGTTCGAACGGATAGGCCTGCCGCCGGTTCCCGGCGATCAGGTTGTCGATACGCTGGCCATGGCGCGTCGCAAGCATCCGATGGGTCCAAACTCGCTCGATGCGCTTTGCCGTCGTTACGGAATCGACAATGCGCACCGCACCAAGCACGGTGCATTGCTCGACTCTGAACTTCTTGCCGAAGTTTATATCGAGATGAACGGTGGCAGGCAGGCAGCCCTCGGATTGATCGGTTCCGGTCAGACGGAGGAGGTGGCCGAGGCCGAAGAAACAGTCATCATCACCGATCAGGTCCGTCAGCGAGCGCTGCCGAACCGTCTGACGCCACAGGATATAGAGACCCACGCGTCGATGCTCGCTTCCATGAAGGGCAAGGCGATCTGGCAGAAATACCGCCAGGAATAGGGCTGTTCCGGCAGAGCTTGGGAACGGCATACAGGAAAAAGCTGGAACAATAAAAAAGCCCGGATCGCTCCGGGCTTTTTTGATTGTCTGCTGATCAGCTGTTGAGCGGCTGAACCTTGGCGCGGGCCTGTTCTTCGGCCATGCGCTGCGTAAACATCTGGGCAAAGTCGATTGGATCGATCATCAGCGGCGGGAAGCCGCCATTGCGGGTCACATCTGCGATGATCTGACGCGCGAATGGGAAAAGCAGGCGCGGGCATTCGATGAACAGGACCGGCAGCATATGTTCCTGCGGGAAACCGGTGATGCGGAAAACGCCGCCATAAACCAGCTCGGCAGCGAAGACGACTTTTTCGCCTTCCTTGGCTTCGGCATTCAGCGAAAGAACGACATCGAAATCGGTGTCCGACAGCGGATTGGCGTTGACGTTCACGCCGATATTGATGGCCGGCGCGTTGTCGCGCGCCTGGAGTGACCGCGGTGCACCTGGATTTTCGAAGGAAAGATCCTTGGTGTACTGGGCAAGAATGTTGAGCGAAGGGCTCGCCGACTGCGTGTTTTCGTCTGCCATGGGATATCCTCAGGACTGATGTGTTGAGGCCGCATAACATCTAGGCTTTTCGCTTACAACCCGTTGCGGCTCTGGCTTATGGTCACGGATCGCGATCGATGCCTTTAGACCACGGCGAAGCGGGGTTCGGATCCGAGTTTCGGTGAAAATCCTCTTCATCGAGATCGACGACCTTGCCGGTCGTATTGGCCGTGTTGGTACTCTCCTTTGAGCCTTCGCTCGGGCGACTGAAGCCACCTCTGCCGCGAGGGCCGACCACGACGACACGTTTGCCGATCGCGGACCATAAGAGTCGCCTCACAAACGGAATGAAAAGAGCGATACCGACGATATCTGTAACGAAACCTGGAAGAAGCAGAAGAATGCCTGCAACGACGATCATCGCTCCATCGATGACGGAACTTGCCGGAATCTGCCCCTGTTGGCTCTGTTCGGAAAGCTTTTTCAAAAGATGCAGGCCTTGCTGCCGCATCAGGAAGGCGCCGAGCAATCCGGTGATGATGACGAGGCCAAGTGTCCACCACAGGCCGAGCGCGCGCCCGACCACGACAAATCCGGCGATTTCGGCCAAGGGCCAGGCAAGCAGCACGCTAAGAGCAATAAATGGGCGCATGATCCAATGAGTGTTGTAAGAGGGTCGTTTCGAGGGCTCACACCTTCGCTATTTGAAGATGACTTAATGCAGACTATATGATGATGTGAATTCAACTTTTAAACGGTAATCGCGGGTTAATATGGGCTCCAACGACTTCATTACACTCTTTTTCCTTGTTGCGGCCGTGCTGATTTTCCTGCAACTGCGCAGCGTACTCGGTCGTCGGACGGGAAATGAGAAACCGCCGGAAACTTACGCCTCGCGGGAAGCGCTGAAAACGCCCGGTTCCGCGGATGACGGCAAGGTTGTCACTCTGCCGCGTCGGGAAGCTGGCGAAGAAGACCAGCGCTTTGCCGATGTCGATGCGCTCGCGCAGCCCGGTAGCGAACTGAACACATCCCTCAAGTCTCTGATCAAGGCGGATTCGTCGTTCCAGCCAAAGGAATTCCTCAACGGCGCCAAGATGGCCTATGAGATGATCGTGATGGCATTTGCCGATGGCGACAGAAAGACCCTCAAGGGCCTCCTTTCCAAGGAAGTCTTCGATGGTTTCGATGCTGCCATCCGCGAGCGCGAAGCGCGCGGCGAAGTCGTGAAATCCACCTTCGTCGGCATTGACAAGGCCGCCTTCACCCAAGCTGCTCTTAAGCAGTCGGAGGCCCAGGTCACCGTTCGTATCGTCAGCCAGCTGATTTCCGCTACCCTCGACAAGGATGGCAAGCTGATCGACGGTGATCTGGAGAATGTCGCCGAGGTAACCGATATCTGGACCTTTGCGCGTGATGTCCGCTCGAAGGATCCGAACTGGAAACTGATCGCGACCGAATCCGAACAATGAGCCTTACTTCGCCAGGATACCGCCTTTCCCTTGTATCCTTCGGCGACCTTCCGGGTTGGGAAAAGGACGATCCCCGCGCCTTGTTTGAAGCAATGGCGCGGTGTTTGTCTCATATCCGTAATGCTAAGCCCTATCGAACAGGCGCATCGGGCCTTACGGCAGATGATCTCTTGCCTCTTCTGGCCGCAGCCGGCGACAAATCGGCGGATATTGGCGCCGCCGAGGCGCGGGTGTTTTTCGAAGACAATTGCGTCCCTTTCCGTATTGTGCGCGACGATACGCAACCGGGACTGGTGACTGCTTTCTACGAGCCGGAGGTTGAAGTCTCCGCGCAGCCGGATGCGACTTTCGCCCACCCCTTTTATTTCCGGCCCGATGATCTGATGGATCTGGATGAGAACAACCGGCCCGCATATATGGACTCCGGCTACATGTTCGGTCGAAAAACCCCGTCAGGTGTGACCGAATATCCGGATCGCAAGGCAATCGACCAAGGGTTTCTTGCAGGCCGCAATCTGGAAATTGCCTGGGCTCGTTCCAAGGTCGACGTCTTTTTCGCCCATATCCAGGGAGCGGCCCGGCTTCGTTATCCCGATGGCGGCATCCGCAGAATCACCTATGCCGCAAAGGCCGGCCATCCCTTTTCGCCCATTGGAAAGCTTCTGATCGATCTCGGCGAAATCGATCGCGAGCGGATCTCGATGCAGAGCATCAGAAAATGGTTGACTGAGAATCCGGCTAAGGTTGACGAGATCCTCTGGCATAACCGCTCCTACATTTTCTTCCGTGATGCGGATGTTTCCGACGATTCGCTCGGCCCTATCGCCGCTGCCAAGGTACCTCTGGTTGCCGGCAGATCGCTTGCCGTCGACCGAATGATCCACACATTCGGTTACCCGTTCTTCATCCACGCTCCCAGCTTGCTCCATCTCGATCACGGCCAACCCTTTGCCCGGCTTATGCTGGCGCTTGACACCGGATCGGCTATTGTCGGTCCAAGCCGTGGCGATATCTTTACCGGGTCCGGATATGAAGCGGGCGAATACGCCGGAACTGTCAGGAACGAAGCCGACTTCTACATCCTGATCCCCAAGGCGGCGGCAAGCAGGTTTGGAGCATGAGCGGCGGACGCAAACTCAATTCCGAGGAACGGATTCTCTGGGGCAAGGTAGCCAAGTCTACCCGCGCCTTTGCGGAACGCCGAGGCGATCTTCTCGCCTTCGAAGCGGAAGAGCTCGCCCGCGCGACAGAAGCCGAAAAGCCATCGCCGGCATTGCCGAGAGAGGTTCCGGAAAAACCGGCCGAGCCGATGAAAACGTCGAAGAAGCCGGCCGGTTACCACTACCCATTGGAAAAGCCGACGAAAAAGAAGCTCGCCAAGGGCAGGCTGGCGATCGAGGCACGTCTCGATCTTCACGGCATGTTCCAAGGGGAAGCCCATGATCTGCTGCTTGATTTCATTTACCGGGCTCACGAGCGCGGCCTGCGCCACGTGCTCGTTATTACCGGCAAGGGCAGTTCCATGGGCAGTGAAGGTGCCTTGCGGCGTGCGGTCCCGCTCTGGTTCTCCAAGGCCGAGTTTCGTTTCCTGATCTCCTCTTACGAATGGGCTGCCCGCCATCATGGTGGCGAAGGCGCGCTTTATGTCCGGCTGGCGCGAGCTGAGGGGATGGAACGGTGACCCCGTTTGGCGAGGCCATGCGCGAGCTGCGCCAGCGCAAGGGTGTCACCCAGCGTGCCCTGGCACAGGCGATCGGCGTCACACCCGCCTATCTTTCCGCCTTGGAACATGGCCATCGCGGCCGGCCGACCTTCGAGCTGCTTCAACGGATTGCCGGCTATTTCAACATCATCTGGGATGAGGCGGACGATTTGTTTCGTCTGGCGGATACTTCCGATCCGAAGGTCGTGATCGACACATCGGGCCTGCCGCCCGAATACACCCTTCTTGCCAATCAGCTGTCGAAACGGATTAGGATTTTGACGCCGGAGATGGTAGAAGAGATCAACAGGCTCTTGAAGAGCCCTCAATAGCCATTTTTCTCGGGAAGAACCACGGCTTTCCTGCCATAATGGTGTGCTCAACCTTTAGAAGCCGCCCGCGATTTCCTATATTGAAAACGGAAAAAGCGGTGATTCGCGCGTCACCGAGAAGAACCAACCTGGAAGAAGCTGAATGACCGATCTACCCGCCAGCGAAAATGGTGCGAGTGCAGAATATGGTGCCGATTCGATCAAGGTGCTGAAGGGCTTGGATGCCGTTCGCAAGCGCCCCGGCATGTATATCGGTGATACGGATGATGGTTCCGGCCTTCACCACATGGTCTACGAAGTCGTCGACAACGCGATCGATGAGGCACTGGCCGGCCACGCCGATATCGTCACCGTCACGTTGAATGCGGATGGTTCGGTATCCGTGACCGACAACGGCCGTGGCATTCCGACGGATATCCATAAGGAAGAAGGCGTGTCTGCAGCCGAGGTCATCATGACCCAGCTCCACGCCGGCGGTAAGTTCGACCAGAATTCCTACAAGGTGTCCGGTGGTCTGCATGGCGTTGGTGTCTCCGTCGTCAACGCGCTGTCGGTCTGGCTGAAGCTCAAGATCCGCCGTAACGGCAAGGTTCATGAAATCGCCTTCACCCATGGCGTCGCCGATGCCCCGCTGAAGGTCATCGGAGAATATGAAGGTCGTTCGGGCACGGAAGTCACCTTCCTCGCCAGCCCCGAAACCTTCACCATGACCGAGTTCGACTACAACACGCTCGAGCACCGTCTGCGCGAACTGGCTTTCCTGAATTCCGGCGTCAGAATCCGGCTAACGGACCGCCGCAAGCCGGACGTCAAGGAAGAGGAGATGGTCTATGACGGCGGTCTCGAAGCCTTCGTCGGTTATCTCGACCGTTCCAAGAAGCCGCTGGTTGAACGTCCCGTCGCCATCAAGGGTGAAAAGGACGGCATGACGGTGGAAGTGGCGATGTGGTGGAATGACAGCTACCACGAGAACGTCCTCTGCTTCACCAACAACATTCCCCAGCGCGATGGCGGCACCCATATGGCCGGCTTCCGTGGCGCGCTGACCCGTCAGATCACCTCTTATGCCGATACGTCCGGCATCATGAAGAAGGAAAAGGTCTCGCTTACCGGCGATGACTGCCGCGAAGGCCTGACTGCGGTTCTCTCGGTCAAGGTACCGGATCCGAAATTCTCGTCGCAGACGAAGGACAAGCTGGTCTCCTCCGAAGTTCGGCCGGTTGTCGAAAATCTCGTCAACGAGGCGCTCAGCAACTGGCTGGAAGAACATCCTGCTGAAGCCAAGGTTCTGGTCGGCAAGGTTGTCGAAGCGGCAATCGCCCGCGAAGCCGCCCGCAAGGCGCGTGAACTGACCCGCCGCAAGGGCGTGCTCGATATCGCCTCGCTGCCGGGCAAGCTGGCCGATTGTTCCGAACGTGATCCGTCCAAGTCCGAAGTTTTCCTCGTCGAGGGTGATAGTGCAGGTGGTTCCGCCAAGCAGGGCCGTTCGCGTGAAAACCAGGCGATCCTTCCCCTGCGCGGCAAGATCTTGAACGTCGAGCGCGCCCGCTTCGACAAGATGCTCTCCAGCCAGGAAATCGGCACGCTGATTACCGCGCTCGGCACTTCGATCGGCAAGGATGAGTTCAACGCCGACAAGCTGCGTTACCACAAGATCATCATCATGACGGACGCTGACGTCGACGGCGCGCATATTCGCACGCTGCTTCTGACCTTCTTCTTCCGCCAGATGCCGGAACTGATCGAGCGCGGCCATATCTACATCGCCCAGCCGCCGCTCTATAAGGTTGCTCGTGGCAAGTCGGTTCAGTACCTGAAGAATGAAGCCGCTCTGGAAGAATATCTGATCACCATGGGTCTTGAGGACGCGACGCTGACCCTCGGCTCGGGTGAAGTGCGTGCCGGACAGGACATGCGCGAAGTCATCCATGACGCACAGCGTGTCCGTTCGCTGATCGATGGACTTCATTCGCGCTATAATCGTGCGATCATCGAACAGGCCGCCATCGCCGGTGCTCTCAATCCGGAACTGACGGATAACCGCGAACGCGCCCAGCAGACTGCCGACGAGGTCGCCAAGCGTCTCGATCTGATCGCCGAGGAAACCGAGCGCGGGTGGAGCGGACACGTGACGAACGAGGGTGGTCTTCGTTTCGAGCGAATGGTGCGCGGCGTTCGTGAAGTGGCTTCCATCGACAATGCACTGATCGGTTCTGCCGATGCCCGTTATATCGACCAGTTGTCGAGCCGGTTGCACGATATCTACCAGACGCCCCCGGTCCTTGCCCGCAAGGATGGCCAGCTGGAAATCTCCGGCCCACGCGCGCTTCTGGATGCGATCTTCGCCGCCGGACGCAAGGGTCTGTCGATGCAGCGTTATAAGGGCCTTGGCGAAATGAACGCCGAGCAGCTCTGGGAAACCACGCTCGATCCGAATGTGCGTTCGCTGCTGCAGGTCAAGGTAAACGACGCGACGGATGCCGATGGCCTCTTTTCTCGCCTGATGGGAGACGAAGTCGAGCCGCGCCGCGAGTTCATTCAGGACAATGCTCTGAGCGTTGCCAACCTCGACATCTGAGGTCTGGTTGTCATCTTGAATTTGGAACGGGGCCTTTTCGGCCCCGTTTTCACATCCGGCTACGGATTGACCATTTCCCGGTGGTAACGATCAGGGATCGCCGCTGAATTTCCCTTCGAAAGCAATCTCCGAAACCGGCTTGCGGCCGCTTGGAACCTCCCGCTCCTGCAGATCTTCCGGTAGCGTGCTCTTCGCCGCCATCCGACCGATCGCGGCAGCAGCTTCGACTCGGAAACCTTCAGGAAGTTGAAGCACTTCGAACGCCTTTTCCTTGTCGAACCCTTCCATCCCATGTGCATGGTAACCGAGCTTCATCGCCTGGCAGATTATCGAGAACCACGCGGCGCCTGTATCGTAGGAATGGGTATAGGCCGGTCTCCGTTCGCCGTCGGAAGAAATCCGATAGCTTTTCGAAACGACGATGATCAGAGCCGCCGCATTTTTGGCCCAGCGCTGGTTGCCGGGAACGAGAAGTTCAAGGATCGTCTCGAAAGCGGGCGTACCGCGCAGGCCATAGATGAAACGCCAGGGCTGGTTGTTGCCGGATGATGGAGCCCAATGTGCGGCATCGAGAATGGTCAGCATCGTGTCGCGATCCATCGTCTCGTCGGTAAAGGCGCGCGGCGACCAGCGGTCGAGGAAATAGGCGTCGATCGGGAATTCAGAAGTGCGGGAATTGCTGCTGGTCATGGGGGCTCCTTTGTCTTCTACCCGGAACATAAGCCTTGCTGAACCATTGGCAATCGCAAGGAGGCCTGCACAGAGGTGACAAGCCGGTGCGCATCGGTCATAGATGGAAAAAGGGGAGGGAGGCGCCCTTGAGAGGTGCTTGAGGAGCTATAGCGGGGAGGAGTGCACGGCCATGAAAGGCGGCGCGATCATGTTCTATCAGCTGTATGAGTTGAATCACGCAGCCCTGGCGCCTTTCCGTGCCGGTGCCGAAGCGCTTCGCTACGTGTCTAGCAACCCGCTCAACCCGCTTTCCCAGACGGTGCTCGGCAGAACCCTGACAGCCAGTCTCGAAGTTTTCGAACGCGCGACCCGGCGTTACGCCAAGCCCGCTTTCGGTCTCGACGAGACCGTCGTGAATGGCGAAACGGTCGCGGTGACGGAAGAGATCGTCTGGTCGAGACCCTTCTGCAATCTTCTCCATTTCAGGCGAAATCTTCCCTCCGCGCATGGCCCTGATCAGAAGATCCTGCTGGTCGCCCCCATGTCCGGGCATTACGCAACATTGCTGCGTGGAACGGTGGAAGCCCTTTTGCCTCATGCGGATATCTATATCACCGATTGGGTCGACGCCCGCACCGTGCCGGTGACCGATGGCAATTTCGATCTCGATGACTACATCGATTATGTCATCGAAATGCTGCACCAGCTAGGTCCGGGCGCGCATGTCGCGGGCGTCTGTCAGCCTTCCGTCCCGGTGCTCGCCGCCATCGCGATCATGGAGACAAGGAAGGATCCGATGCTGCCAGCCTCGATGATCCTCATGGGCGGCCCGATCGATACGCGGATAAATCCGACAGCGGTCAACAAGCTTGCCAACGAGCACCCGCTCGAGTGGTTCAGGGACAACGTCATCATGACGGTCCCCTTTCCGCAACCGGGTTTCATGCGGCCGGTCTATCCCGGTTTCCTCCAGCTTTCGGGCTTCATGTCGATGAACCTCGACCGTCACGTCATGGCGCATCGGGAGTTCTTCGATCATCTCGTCAAGAATGACGGCGAGTCGGCCGAAAGGCACCGCGATTTCTATGACGAGTACCTCGCAGTCATGGACCTGACGGAGGAGTTTTATCTCCAGACGGTGGATAATGTCTTCATTCGCCATTCCCTGCCCAAGGGCGAGATGATGCATCGTGATGTGCAGGTCGATACCGCAGCTATCCGTAACGTTGCGCTGATGACGGTTGAGGGTGAAAACGACGATATTTCGGGCGTCGGACAGACCAATGCCGCACACACGATCTGCCCGAATATCCCGGACACGATGCGCCTCCACTATATGCAGCCGGATGTCGGACACTACGGCGTTTTCAACGGATCCCGTTTCCGCCAGGAAATCGCCCCGCGGATCGTCGAATTCACCCGGTCGAATGCCCGCGATCAACGGCCGGACACTGTTGCGCCCAAGCCGAAAGCCAGCCGCAAGGGTAAACCTAACTCCGGCTAGATCGAATTCCGGCAGGCATTTCCGTATTTTAGCGAATTTAATCTTCGATCTTCTTGAAGCACGATCCGGGGCTCACCAAATCGATTCCCGTCGGGCTGGCATACGGCCTCCCGCTCTAACCCTAAGGGTGTGACCTATGAACCAGTCTGCATTGATACGTCCGGAGTGGACGCCGGCCACCATTGCTCTCATGGTGCTCGGTTTCATAGTTTTCTGGCCGCTCGGCCTGGCTATGCTCGCCTATATCATTTTCGGGGATCGGCTTCGCGGCTTCAAGCGCGATGCCAACGATCGCGCCGACAAAATGGCCAGTAAGTGGTTTGCCGGCTGCCGCAAGGCAAATCATCGCTACAACGCGCATTTCTCGACCGGCAATGTCGCCTTCGACGACTGGCGCAAGGCCGAACTGGACCGCCTGGACGAAGAACGCCGCAAGCTTGACGAGATGCGGGAGGACTTCGATGCCTATGCCCGCGAACTTCGCCGCGCCAAGGACCAGGAAGAGTTCGACCGCTTCATGCGCGAACGCAAGAACCGCCCGGCCGGTGACCAGCCGGTTGTCGATATCTGACATCGCGATGGGTTTTGCCTGATTGAAAGCCGGTGCCTTATAGGCGCCGGCTTTTTTGATGGGAAAAATCCTGATGAATCGGCTAAGTAGAGATCATGTTCGCGCTCCTCAAGAAGCCGGTTCGCCGGTCAACCAAACCGCTTCAGACCGTCAAGCGCACCCTGGCCGTGGGGGATCGGGCAATGCCCTTGACGATCAAGGAAAACAGCCGCGCGACCCGCATAACCCTCAGGATAGAGCCGGGTGGCAGGGCGCTCAACCTCACCATACCGGTGGGGCTCAAGCACTATGAGGTGGATGATTTTCTTCAGCGCCACGAAGGTTGGCTAAAAACCAAGCTCGCCAAATTTTCCCTCGATAACCCGATCCGGCCAGGCGGAAGCATCTCCATCCGCGGCGTCGAGCATCGCATCGAACATACCGGATCCCTGCGCGGGGTGACCGAAGCCGTTGTCATCGACGGGGAACCGGTTCTGAAGGTCAGCGGTCTGGAAAATCATATGGGCCGCAGGATCTCGACCTTCCTCAAGAAGGAAGCGCGGCACGATCTTGAAGCGCTTGCCCGGCGACACGCCGCCTCGATCCGCAAGCCGATCGCATCGGTGTCGATGAAGGACACCCGCAGCCGCTGGGGCTCATGTTCCTGGGACGGCAATCTCAGCTTCTCGTGGCGCATCGTCATGGCGCCGCCGCTGATCATCGATTATCTCGCAGCCCACGAGGTCGCGCATCTCAGGGAGATGAACCACGGCCCGAAGTTCTGGGCGCTCTGCAAGGATTTATGCCCGAGGATGGATGAGGCGCGGCGCTGGCTGAAACTGCACGGTTCGCAGCTTCATGCCATCGACTTCAGCTGAAAGAAGCGCGCCAAAGACATCCGGGCTGTCGGCGCCAGAGACGGTTCCCTGGCTTATTGCCAGTTGCTCGTCCGCATGGTCCAGTTTTCCTGGCTGAGGCCAGGTACCGGATCTGCCATGGCCATTCCTGCGCCGGGACGCTTCTGCTGGTTCGGTCGCGCGGCAGGTACCGGAACTTTCGCGCCGTTTTCGAGACTGGTCTGGTAGAGGCCTTTGGTTGCAGCAGGCGTATAGGAAGCGTTCTGCGGCACCGGATAAGCGGTGTCGAATGCCTCTGCCATGCTGGACCGCGCAATCGCTGCCGTGATCACCGGCGCAAGCGGCGGTTTCGTTGCGGCGGCAGCAACCTGTCCGGAACCGTTATGCGGGCTCTTTTCCGGCAATGCTGCAACTTGCGCAGGCGCGTCAGGCTCCGAAACCGTCGCCACTTGTGTAGCGGAAGTGGCAGCAGTCGCAGCTTCGGCGATGATCGACGACGACAGGGCAGGGTTCTGCTCGGGGTCGTTCGAGGCATAGGCGAGAATGTAGCTGTTGGCAGGCTTAGGAGCTGCCGTCTGCAGATTGCCGTCCTCGTCGCGCTTTTCGTAGAACACGTTACCGCCGGCAGCGGCGACATAATGCATGTTGTTATACGGGAACGAGTATCCCTCGGTATGGAAGAACATCGCATTCTTCACGTCGGGATGGCGCGCACCTTTCAACACGGCGTCCGCAGCATTGTTGAGGTCTGGCGCCGTCGACTCGTCCATCTTGCGGGTCATGACGCCCGGAGCGAACTGGTTCTTCTGTGCGACAACACCGCAGATCGTCTCGGGATAGATGCCCGATGTCAGCCGGTTCATGATCACGCTACCGACGGCCAGGAAACCGTTTTCGCTCGTCCGCCTGGATTCGAAATACATCGCGCGCTTCAGGCATTCACGATCTTTGTTGGTGTAGCTGTAGACCTCTTTTTTGGTGCCGTTTTGCACAGCAGCCAGTTTGGTGGTCTTGTCCTTGGCGTCCACCGACGAGACCGTCTGTGTACTGTTGCATGCTGTGAGCATGCCGCCAGCAGCCAGACATAAAGCTGCCCGCCAGGCAGCAGTTGTAATCCTCGTCATGTCATCCCGCCAAAAAATTTCAAAAATCATCTGGTTGAGGAATAAGCTACCTCAATTTCCTTCGTTTATCAATTATCTTTCATGATCAGCCAAGGCTCGGAAATTCCATTCCTTTTTCGCTTTTGGCGACCCTAAACATTCATAAGAGAAAACTGATATGTCATGTATTCACGAAGCGTGAGCAGGTCACGATTCGTATCTGCAGCATCACGGTTAATTCTTCGTATCGTTGATGCCCGGGCGGGCTTCTGATGCAAAAGATTCTCGACTCAGCATGCATTTCGTGTCACTCCGCCGTCATGAAAATCGACGTCAAGATTTGTGGTTTGTCGACGGCGGAAGCCGTGGATCGTGCTGTCGAGCGCGGGGCCACCCATATCGGCTTCATCTTCTTCGAAAAAAGCCCGCGAAATATCGCGCCCGAGATCGCCGGCGAGCTGGCTGACAGGGTTCGTGATCGGGCCAGGATCGTCGCTGTTACCGTTGACGCCAATGACGAGGATCTCGACGATATCGTTTCTCTCCTGCGTCCGGATATCCTTCAGCTTCACGGACATGAGAGCCCGGAACGCATCCTTCATATCAAGGCGCTCTATGGTCTGCCGGTCATGAAGGTGTTTTCCATCCGGGATCAGGCTGATCTCGATCGCGTGGACCCGTTTGTCGGCGTTGCAGACCGCTTCCTCTTCGATGCCAAGGCGCCGAAGGGCTCGGAATTGCCCGGCGGAAATGGCGTTTCCTTCGACTGGAAGCTGATGGCTTCGCTTGACGAAGGCGTGGATTACATGCTTTCCGGTGGGCTGAACAAGGATAATGTCGCGTCTGCGATCGCGTCCACGCGCGCAACCGGTATCGATGTGTCGTCCGGGGTGGAAAGCGCACCGGGCGTGAAAGATATTGCAATGATCGATGCGTTTTTTGAAGCTGTCGCCGACGCGAAGGCCATGAAACGCTGAAGGAGCAGAGAGTGAACGAGACGCCAAAACCCAATTCCTTCCGCTCCGGCCCCGATGAGGACGGCCGTTTCGGCATTTTCGGCGGCCGCTTTGTCGCTGAAACCTTGATGCCGCTGATCCTGGATCTCCAGGGCGAATGGGAAAAGGCGAAAAACGATCCGGCCTTTCAGAAGGAACTGGCCGATCTCGGCACGCATTATATCGGCCGCCCGAGCCCGCTCTACTATGCCGAGCGCCTGACCGAACATCTCGGCGGTGCAAAGATCTATTTCAAGCGCGAAGAGCTGAACCACACCGGCTCGCACAAGATCAACAATTGCATCGGCCAGATCCTGCTGGCCAAGCGCATGGGCAAGACCCGCATCATCGCGGAAACCGGTGCCGGTCAGCACGGTGTGGCCTCTGCCACCGTCGCCGCGCGCTTCGGCCTCCCTTGCGTCGTTTACATGGGCGCGACCGATGTCGAACGCCAGGCGCCGAACGTTTTCCGCATGAAGCTCCTTGGCGCCGAAGTGAAGGCCGTCACGGCAGGCTCCGGCACGCTGAAGGACGCCATGAACGAGGCGCTGCGTGACTGGGTCACCAATGTCGACGACACCTATTACCTGATCGGTACGGCGGCAGGCCCGCATCCCTATCCGGAAATGGTCCGTGATTTCCAGGCCGTCATCGGCCAGGAAGCCCGTGAGCAGATCCTGGAAGCAGAAGGCAGGCTGCCGGATGTCGTCATCGCGGCCGTTGGCGGCGGTTCCAACGCGATCGGCCTCTTCCATCCCTTCCTCGATGACGAAAGCGTCCGGATCGTCGGCGTCGAAGCCGGTGGCCACGGCCTTGACGGCAACGAACATTGCGCCTCCATCACCGCCGGTTCGCCGGGCGTGCTGCATGGCAACCGCACCTATCTCTTGCAGGACAAGGACGGCCAGATCCTCGAAGGCCACTCGATTTCCGCCGGTCTCGATTATCCGGGCATCGGTCCCGAGCATAGCTGGCTGAACGATATCGGCCGCGCAGAGTACGTGCCGATCATGGATGACGAGGCGCTCGAAGCCTTCCAGCTTTTGACCAGGCTCGAAGGTATCATTCCAGCGCTCGAACCCAGCCACGCCATCGCCGAGGTGATCAAGCGCGCGCCGAAAATGGGCAAGGACCAGATCATCCTGATGAACCTGTCCGGCCGCGGCGACAAGGACATCTTCACCGTCGGCAAAATCCTCGGAATGGGGCTGTAATCATGACTTCCAGAATGGACGCACGTTTCGACAAGCTGAAGGCCGAAGGTCGCCCCGCTCTCGTTACCTATTTCATGGGCGGCGATCCGGATTACCAGACTTCACTCGGCATCATGAAGGCGCTGCCGGAAGCCGGTGCCGACGTGATCGAGCTCGGCATGCCCTTTTCCGATCCGATGGCCGATGGTCCGACCATCCAGCTTGCCGGCCAGCGCGCGCTGAAAGGCGGCCAGACGCTCGCCAAGACGCTCGATCTCGCACGCGATTTCCGCAAGAGCGACAGCGACACCCCGATCGTCATGATGGGTTATTACAACCCGATCTATATCTACGGCGTCGACAGATTTCTCGATGACGCGATTGAGGCCGGTATCGATGGCCTGATCATTGTCGACCTGCCGCCGGAAATGGATGACGAGCTTTGCACCCCGGCGCTCGCCAAGGGTATCAACTTCATCCGCCTGACGACGCCGACCACCGACGAAAAGCGTCTTCCGACGGTGCTCAACAACACGTCCGGCTTCGTCTATTACGTCTCGATGAATGGCATTACCGGTTCGGCCCTGCCGGATCCGTCGCTGATCTCCGGTGCCGTCGCCCGTATTAAGGGTCACACCGATCTTCCGGTCTGCGTCGGTTTCGGCGTCAAGACGGCTGACCATGCCAAGGCGATCGGTGCCGCGGCCGACGGTGTTGTTGTCGGCACGGCCATCGTTGCCCAGGTTGCCGGCAGCCTCACCAGGGATGGCGCCGCCACCCCCGACACGGTTTCCGCCGTTTCCACCTTCGTTCGCGGCTTGGCGACGGGCGTGCGTTCCGCCCGCCTTGTTGCCGCCGAATAACTGGCCCAGATTAGGCCTGAAAACTAGATATCGGAGTACGCCCAAGTGAACTGGATCACCAATTACGTCCGGCCGCGCATCAATTCCATGCTCGGTCGTCGCGAGGTTCCGGAAAACCTCTGGATCAAGTGCCCGGAAACCGGCGAAATGGTCTTCCACAAGGATCTGGAAGAGAACAAGTGGGTCATTCCCGCCTCCGGCTTCCATATGAAGATGCCGGCCAAGGCCCGCCTGAGGGACCTTTTCGATGGTGGCGAGTACGAAGCTCTGCCGCAGCCGAAGGTCGCGCAGGATCCGCTGAAGTTCCGTGACAGCAAGAGATATGCCGATCGCCTCAAGGACAGCCGCCTGAAGACCGAGCAGGAGGATACGATCCTGTCCGGCCTCGGCATGGTTCAGGGCGTCAAGCTCGTGGCCGTCGTGCACGAGTTCAACTTCATCGGTGGTTCGCTCGGCATGGCCGCCGGCGAAGCGATCGTGAAGGCGGCCGAGCGCGCGCTTAAGGAAAAATGCGCTCTGATCATCTTCCCGGCCTCGGGCGGCGCCCGCATGCAGGAGGGTATCCTGTCGCTGATGCAGTTGCCGCGCACCACGGTTGCCGTCGACATGCTGAAGGAAGCCGGCCTTCCTTACATTTGCGTCCTCACCAACCCGACCACGGGCGGCGTCACGGCATCCTATGCCATGCTGGGTGATGTCCACATTGCCGAACCGGGTGCCGAAATCGGCTTTGCCGGCAAGCGCGTCATCGAACAGACCCTGCGCGAAAAGCTGCCTGAAGGTTTCCAGACCTCCGAATACCTTCTGGAACACGGCATGGTCGACATGGTGGTCAAGCGCCACGACATTCCGGCGACCCTTGCCAGTATCCTGCGCATGCTGATGAAGCAGCCGGTCCAGGAAGCCCTTGCGGCACCGGTCGCTGCCAGCGCCTGAACCGGATAAGAAAAAGTCAGAGCTTCGGCCAGAGTTTCGGGATGACGATGATGAACCAGCCCGTCGTGAGTGCGGCCGAGCAGGAAATCGACAAGTTGATGACCCTTCACCCGAAGGGCTTCGACCTCTCGCTGGAGCGCATTACCCGCCTCCTCGAAGCTCTCGGCAATCCGCATCTGAAACTGCCGCCGGTCATCCATGTGGCCGGCACCAACGGCAAGGGGTCCTGCACGGCCTTTTGTCGCGCTCTCCTGGAGGCTGGTGGCCAGGCGGTGCATGTCCACACATCTCCACATCTGGTACATTGGCACGAGCGTTTCCGTATCGGTGTAAAGGGTGGCCGCGGGCAACTGGTTGACGATGCGCTTCTGGCCGATGCCCTGCGTCGGGTTTCGGCAGCCAATGACGGCCAGGCGATCACGGTATTCGAGATCCTCACGGCAGCCACCTTCCTCCTCTTTTCGGAGCAATCGGCGGATGCAGTCATTCTGGAAGTCGGTCTGGGCGGCAGGTTTGATGCCACCAATGTCATTGCCGATCCGGCCGTTTCCGTCATCATGCCGATCGCGCTGGATCATCAGGCCTATCTTGGCGACAAGGTGGAGCTGATCGCGGCCGAAAAGGCGGGTATCATGAAACGCCGCCGCCCGGTCGTTGTTGGGCATCAGGAGTTCGAGGCGGCCCGCGACGTGCTGATCTCCACCGCCGATCGCCTTGGCTGTCCGCTCACCGTCTATGGTCAGGATTTTTCAGCCCATGAAGAATTCGGCCGCCTGATCTATCAGGATGAGGACGGCCTTCATGATCTGCCCTTGCCACGGCTTCCTGGCCGTCATCAACTCGCCAATGCTGCAGCCGCAATCCGGGCCGTCAAGGCCGCGGGTTTTGCCGTCACCGATCAGATGATGGAAACGGCGATGACCTCGGTCGAATGGCCGGCTCGGCTGCAGCGGCTCACTGAAGGCAAGCTCCTGCAGTTTGCCCCCAAGGGTTCGGAAATCTGGCTGGATGGCGGTCATAACCCCGCCGGCGGCGAAGTCATCGCCGAGGCCATGGCCGCCTTCGAAGACCGCAACCCGCGGCCCCTCTATCTCATCACGGGCATGATCAACACCAAGGATCCGGTCGGTTATTTCCACGCCTTCGCCGACCTGGCGGAGCACGTTTTCACCGTGCGCATCCGCGACAGCGAAGCCGGTCTCGATCCCGTCGTTCTTGCCCATTCCGCCTTCGACGCCGGTCTGGTCGCGGAGCCATCCGCTTCGGTCATCGAAGCCCTCAAGGAAATCACCCTCCGCCAGATCCCGGATAGGGCCCCACCCCGCATCCTCATCGGCGGCTCCCTCTATTTCGCCGGTAACGTCCTGGCCGACAACGGCACGCCACCGACCTGATACGCTGGGCTGCACAGATTGCCCCCGCCCTGTTCTACGGGGATAGGGGACCTGCGCCGATCAATGTTAAAGAGAGGCGAGAACGGTGCGGCTTGCGTCCTTCTCCCCGCGAGCGGGGAGAAGGTGCCGGTAGGCGGATGACGGGCAAGCCACAAGCAGAAACGCCAGCCACCCGGGGACGTTTCCGCATACCCCACAAGCAATCCCAACCACTTACCCCTTTTCTCATCCCCGCTGTTCCAACCTGTGCCTACAATTGCCCCGTTCCGCTTCGGCTACACCGGTCCGCATAACCGGCGAGGCGGAACCGGTGATCGGATGGGCCGCCCTTATGCAGGCGGAATA
>DLSX01000258.1:0-6203 GCA_002500765.1 Neorhizobium sp. UBA7851 | reverse complement strand
CACGCCGAGTGTCATTATAAAAAATTCAATTCGAGGCACCCGACGTGTCCCGGCCGAAACAATAAAACGCTCCGCACCAAGGCGGGACTCCGTCTTCGGACAAGCACCTTCCAGGCAAACAAAAACCCGGCCGATGTCCCAGCCGGGTTTTGGATTCACGTGAAACACTTTCTTAACGGCTTAGGCAGCGCCTGAAATCCAGGCGGCAAGCGCGGTCTTCGGAGCGGCACCAACCTTGATGTCGGCCACTTCACCGCCCTTGAACATGGCAAGCGTCGGGATCGAACGGACGCCGAACTGGGCAGCCAGTTCCGGATTTTCGTCGATGTTCAGCTTGGCGACCTTCACCTTGCCGGAAAGCTCGGTTGCGATCTCTTCAAGGCTCGGGGCGATCATCTTGCACGGGCCGCACCATTCAGCCCAGAAATCCACGACGACCGGCTCGGCGGAGTTCAGAACTTCGGCCTGAAAATTGTTGGTATCGACCTTAACGGTAGCCATAGGGCTCTCCTTCACGATTCTTCGTTGCTGCAAATGTGAGATCGGCATTGATCATTTTCAATGTCCGTCATGTCACTTTGTCTTGAGCTCCGCAAGCGAGCGCGACATCAGCTCGACAGGTAATGTGATGACCTCCGCAGTCTCGGTATAGACCAGCACGCAATCGATCACCTTGCCGGGATAAAGCGGCTTGAGGATCTCGCGATAGATGGCGAGCTGCGCCCGGTGCGCCAGCGGAACGGCCTCGGCGTCGGCAGGCGGTTTGCGATTGGTCTTGTAGTCCATGATGATCACCCGGCCTTCCGTCTCGACCAGCCGGTCGATACGTCCGGAAATCGCAAAATCCTGCCCTTCCAGCGCAAGCGTTCCCATGATCGACACTTCCGACTGGCTGCGGGCAGAAAATACCGGTGCAAGATCGGCATGCGACAGCACCGACATGACGCTCAAGACAAGCTTCTCCCGCTCGGGCTTTGGCCAGAAGCGCGCTGCCCGCTCGGCATACCGATGGGCCGCTGTTTCACGTTCAGTGTCGGAAAATTCCGTCAGCATCTGCAGCATGCGGTGAACCAGCTTTCCCTTCTGCAGCGCCAGACTGCCGGTCGCCTTGTCGCCGAACAGCGGAGAGGTGACGATCAGGTCATCCGGATCGTCATCGATCATCACTCCCGCACCCGATGGGCTGAGCGGTCGCGGAAGAATTTTTTGCGGGGGCAGGGGGCGTGACAGGTCGCTCGGCAGGCCCGGTTTTTCGAGAGCCGCAGGCTTCTCGGACTCCGCCCGTTTTACGCCTGCGCCGGTAGCGGGCAGCCGCCATGCCAGTCCGCCCCATTCGCCATCCGGCCCGCTGAACGTGGCGGCACTGCAATGTTCTTCATCCAGCGAAAGAGCCCGCGCGATCATCGCCTGCCAGCTGTCCGGGTTGTCCCGCACGCCGCGATAACCGCAGACGATCAACCGATCGGCCGCACGTGTCATGCCGACATAAAGCAGCCGCCGATATTCTTCTTCCGACAGCGTCTTCAGCCGCTCCTCGTCGGCGCTGGTCAGCGCATTCGAAAGCGTCTTGCCCGGCAGCCATGCGGGAACATCACCCTGCGCCGTCTTGATCAGCCGGAATTTCGGCACATGCGAGGAGATGAAGGACTTCGAATTGCTGTCCACGAGGAAGACGACCGGCGCCTCAAGCCCTTTCGAGGCATGCACGGTCATGATCCGCACCTCGTTGCGACCGCCATCCTGCTCGCGTTTCACCTCCGGGCTTTCGAGTTCCAGTGTCGAAACGAAGGCCTGAAGTCCGGGCAGGCCGGATGTTTCATGGTCCAGCGCGAAGGTCAGGAACTCGTCGAGAATATCGCCGGCCTCGGTGCCAAGCCGGCCCAAAAATTTGCGCCGCCCGCCATATTGCCCGAGAATCCGCGCATAAAGATCGTGCGGGCTGAGCAACCGGGAGAGGGTAAGCAGATGCTGCAGCCTTTCCGCGGCATCGCGGAACCGCAGTGGCTGCTCTTCGGAAAGCCGGTTGAGCTCGACCCAGGCGCTTGTGTTTTCGCCACGCAGAGCCGCGACCTCGAACACGTCCTCTTCGCAAAGGTCGAAGAGGGGGCTCTTCAAAAGCGCCGCCAGCGAAAGATCATCCTGCGGCAAAAGCATGAAACGCCCGAGCGCGAGCAGGTCCTGCACCGCGATATGGCTGGTCAGCCGAAGGCGGTCGGCACCGGCGACCGGAATATTGTCGCGCCGCTTCAAGGCCCGCGTCAGCGCATTGACGAAGGCATCGCGCTTGCGCACCAGAACCAGAATGTCACCCGGCTCGATCGGACGTTCCACGTCCTTTTCGATCACCGTCTCGTGGCCGATCATCGCCCCGATCCGATCGGCGATCCGTGCCGCAAGGATTGCGGCTGGTGCCTTGTCCGGTGTCGAGTCGAAAGGCGCCGTCCAGTCTTCCTCCTGCTCGGAAACCTCCGGTGCCACGACATCCCACAGATCGACCGCCCCGGCATGACCCATCCGGTTGGATCGGTGCTGTACCGCGTCACCGATCGCCGAAAGACCCTTGGCATTCTCCTCCAGCGAGAACACTTGGTCGACGGCAGAGAGCACGTCCGCCGTGGAGCGGAAGGAAAGCGGCAGTCGGATCGCGTGAAACGGCTGGCCGCTGCCGGTCACCTGTTTCTGGGTGGCGCTGCGCTCCTCGGCAAACCGTTCGGGTCGCGCACCCTGGAAAGAGTAGATCGACTGTTTCTCGTCGCCCACGGCAAAGATCGTCCGGCGTGTCTCGCGGGCGCTCGTGCCGGAATAGAAATCCTCCGCCAGCGACTTGATCACCGTCCACTGGATCGGACTGGTATCCTGTGCTTCGTCGACGAGGATGTGGTCGATGCCCTGGTCGAGCTTGTAATGCACCCAGGCACCGACTCCGTCACGGGTCAGGAGATCGGCCGTTCTTGCAATCAGGTCCTCGAAGTCGAGCAGGCTGCGGCGCTTCTTCAGCTCCTCATAGTCTTCGTTCAGCCGGGCCGCGAGCGTAAGCGCAGCCTTGGTCGCGGAAAACATCCGGATCAGCCGCAGCCGGTCGCGGCAGGCAAACACATGGTTTCGCGCCGCATCGATTGCTGCCGCTAGCTCTGGCGCCGGCTTCAGCATTGCTTTTGCCACCAGCGAACTGTCGGCCTTCATAGTGCCCTTTGCGGTCAGGAAGATGGAGTCGAGATAGTCCGCCCGCTTGAAGACATCCGGCTCCTTCATCACCAGACGCAGTCCATAGGCGACCTCGGTCACCTTGGCGCCGCCCGCCTGATCGGCAAGCGAGAGATAGAGATCGAGCGTGATGCCCGAAAGCCCCGGAAGCGGCCAGTAGCTGGCGGCTACGCTTTCTTCCGTATCGACGGTATCCAGCCCCAGAATGCGTTTCAGCTCCGGCCCGATACCGCCATGACGCTCGGTCGTTGCGGTGAAACGCCGGATCGCCGTCCGGTTTGCCACGATATCGGCAAGCAGCGCTTCCAGCCCGAACTCGTCGCCGAGATCCAGCACATGCGCAAAGGCCTCCGCCAGATCAGGATCGTCCTCGGCCGAAGTCGCGGTCAGAAGCGAGCGCCGCGCTTCGGCAAGCAGCGCCGAAGCAGCCCGATCGTCGAGCACGGAAAAATGCCCGGCGACATTTGCCTCCAGCGGAAACTGATGCAGCAGTGCCTCACAGAAGGCGTGGATGGTCTGGATTTTCAATCCACCCGGGGTCTCCAGCGCCTTGGCGAAAAGACGACGCGCCTCGGCCAGCTTCAACGAATCCGGCTCAACACCTTCGATCGCGGTTATCCGCTTGCGCAGCTCCTCGTCGGAAAGCACCGTCCATTCCGACAGCCGCTGGAACACGCGGTTCGACATTTCCGATGCCGCCGCCTTCGTATAGGTCAGGCACAGAATGGACGAGGGGCGGCAACCGGCAAGCAGCAGCCGGATAACCCGCTGTGTCAGAACATGCGTCTTGCCCGAACCGGCATTGGCCGAAACCCAGGCGGAGCTTGCCGGATCCGAGGCGCGCGATTGCTGCAGCGTGGTCCAGTCGATCCACTGCTTCGGTTCATCACCCGCCGGCAGATCGTCCTCTATCGATAAATCGTCGTTGAGGATTTCACTCATCGGCTTCCGCCTCTCCATCGTCATCTGCCGTGGACCATTCGGCAACCCGGGCGAGGTGGTCATATTCACCGCCAAAATCGCCTTGGGCAAAAGGCACCAGCCGCGATGCGAAACCGGCATCGCCGCTTCTCAGTTTCAGCACGAACTTGGTCAGCTGATCGATCGAGTCCTGCGCCAGGTCGATTGCCGATTTCGGTTGCCGCTTGGCGGTCGCGGTCGATCCTTCATTGTTGACCCGTTCCGCCCTGAACCGGTCCCCGGGTCTCAGCCGCACATAAATGAGATCGCCCGGTTGCTGTACACCCATCGCCTTGAAGGCCCCGGCCTGCAAGGCAGCCGCCTCAAGCGCCAGCTGTGGATCAAGCAGCGCACGAGCCTGCGAGACGGAAGGGCTCAAGCCGGTCTTGTAATCGATGATGTCGGCATTTCCCGAGCGCATGAGATCGATCCGGTCGGCAATACCGGTCACCCGGATCCCGGCTGCTTCGACCTCGAAACCAGCGCCGGCCTCCGTCACCGTGCCGCGCACATCCGGCGCGCGCTGTTCTTCCCATTCGAGGAAGGCCTTGGCCACTTCGACGAAACGCGGCCGCCAGACCCGGTCGATATGCGGCGGCAACTGTTCCGCATCGAACAGCTCTTGGGTGATCCGCATCATGGATTCACGTGAAACATTGCTGCCCGGCTTGTGGCCTTCGCGAGTGTAGCGGTCGATGATCGCGTGATAGAGCGTACCGCGCTGGGCAGCGCCCGGGTCTTCGTTGAACGGCGCCAGCGGGTCGAGCTTCAGGATACGGCGGGCATAAACGGAATAGGGGTCGCGCCGCAGCCGTCCCACTTCGCTGAAGGAATATTTTACCGGCTGCAGCTCCGCCGGCGGTCTCGGGGCAGGGCGCTTTGCCTGCCTCTGATCCTCGCCCGCGTCGATCAGCGAGGCCCAATGGCGATAGTCCTCGCCGCGTGCTTTCAACCCATCGGCAAAAGCCTTGCCGCCGAGCGCCAGCAGTCTCTGCAGCCAGCGGGAAGCAACCGTCGGCGTCGCACCCTGGCGCAGCGATCGCGACAGGATCAGGTTGCGTGTGCCGCAGGCCATCTCGAAGTCATGCGCCAGCTGGCCGATCCGCCGTTCCGGCGGCTCCAGTCCCATATCGGTTTTCATCGAGCGGGAAAGAAACGGGTTATTGACCGTCTGTCCCGGCCAGGAGCCTTCGTTCAGCCCGCCGAGGATCATCGTATCGACACTCTGCAACCGCGCTTCCAGCGTACCGAAGATGAACACCCGTGGATGCGCAAGCGAACGGGGTTTCACCGCACCCCCGGTCGTCAGCGCCATGACGATGTCGATCCATTGCGGACCATCCGCATCGATCTGTCCGTCGGTTTCCATCACCTCGCCAAGCAGGCTGGACAACTGCTCGCCTGCCTCGCCGGACCAGAGTGCAGCCAGATCACCCCGCTCGTCTATGGCGATTGCCTCCAGCACCTTGCCGGTACGGCTTGCCCATTCGGAAAGCGGCATCTTCGTCGTCAGCCCGCGGCCATCCGCGCGCCGGTGAACGAAGGTGCTGACCAGCGGCTCGACCGCTGTGGTTATCCGTCGCGCCACATCCCGGGCGATCTCGATCGCGTTTTCCGGCAGCGAATTGCGCCATTGCGGCGTATGGCGTTCTTCGGCAAGTACCGCCAGCTGGGTTTCCAGAAGCGGTTCGAGCATGGAAATATCCATTTCGCCGACACCGCCGCGAAGTGCCAGAACCTCGAGCGTATCGATGGCGGTTCTCAGATCATCAGCCGGCAGTCCGAGACGCATCAGCGGATGTTTCATCAGACCGACGATAGCGACGGGATCACCGGGCCGAAGTGCCGCCTCCAGAAGTAGCTGCGTCAGCGTTCCCTGCGGCGTGCCGGAAAGCGCCGAGCCGGCAGAATCGTCGGCCAGGATACCGAACCGGGCAAGCTCTGCCGTCACGCGCCGGCCAAGCGCACGATCGGGCGTAATCAGCGCCGCCTGTGCCGCGCCGCCATTCCTGCCGGGCTTCTGCAATGCAAGCCGCAGC
>DLSX01000233.1:42284-66040 GCA_002500765.1 Neorhizobium sp. UBA7851 | reverse complement strand
GCCGGCGGCAATGCGGTAGACGCCATGGTGGCGGTGCAGGCCGTGCTCGGCCTCGTCGAGCCTCAGAGCTCCGGCCTCGGCGGCGGCGCATTCCTGGTCTATTACGACGCAGCCACGAAACGACTGACAACATTCGACGGGCGGGAAACCGCGCCGATGGATGCGACGCCCAAGCTTTTTCTCGATGATGCCGGCCAGCCGCTGAAATTCATGGATGCGGTGGTTGGCGGCCGGTCGGTTGGCACTCCCGGTACCGTTCGACTGCTCGAGGACGTTCAGACGCGCTACGGCGACAAGAGTTGGCCAACGCTTTGGAAACCGGCAGCCAAGCTTGCCAGCGAAGGTTTTGCCGTCTCCCCTCGCCTTGCCTCGCTGATTGCTGCCGAAGGCGATGCGCTGAAACGGTATGAAGGCGCAAGAACCTATTTCTTCGATCCGTCCGGTGCACCGCTAAAGGCCGGGCATATCCTGAAGAATCCCGAATATGCCAAAACGATCGAGGCGATCGCGACGGGTGGCGCCGATGCCTTCTATCGCGGCCCGATCGCAGAAGACATCGTCAAGACGGTGCGCGGCGCCCGCGACAATCCCGGGGTCCTGTCACCGATCGATCTCGCGACCTATCACATCAAGGAGCGCGAGCCGGTCTGCTTCTCCTATCGCGCGCTCGACATCTGCGGCATGGGACCTCCCTCCTCGGGCGGGATAGCGATCGGCCAGATGCTGGGGATGACCGAGAATTTCGACCTCAAGGCACTCGGGCCGGAGAATGTCGAAAGCTGGCGGATTATCGGAGATGCGCAACGGCTGGCTTTTGCCGATCGCGAGCGCTACGTGGCGGACACCGATTTCCAGCCGCTGCCGATCAAGGGATTGCTCGACAAGGCCTATCTCGGTGAGCGCGCCAGGCTTCTCGATGGCGACAAGGCGCTGACCAAGGACGCCGCCAAGGCGGGTGAGCCTGAATGGGACCATGCCATGCTGCTTGGCCGGGATGCCGCGATCGAACTGCCGTCAACCAGCCACTTCGTCATTGTCGACAAACAGGGCAATGTCGTGTCGATGACGACGACGATCGAAAACGGTTTCGGCTCGCGGCTGATGACGCACGGTTTCCTGCTCAACAACGAACTGACAGACTTTTCCTTCAAGACCCATGACGGCGGACTTGGCATCGCCAACCGCGTCGAACCGGGCAAGCGGCCACGCTCCTCCATGGCGCCAACGATCGTGATGAAGGACGGCAAGCCGCTGCTTGCCATCGGATCACCGGGCGGCAGCCAGATCATCGGTTATGTGGCGCAGGCGCTGATCGCCTATATCGACTGGGGCATGCCCGTGGAGCAGATCGTCGCCCAACCGCACCTGATCAACCGCTTCGGCACCTACGACATCGAGGCCGGCACGACGGCGGAGAAGTTTGCCGAGCCGCTGAAGGCGCTTGGCTATGAGGTGAAGCCGGGCGAAATGAATTCCGGCCTGCATGCCATCGAGATCAGCGGTAGCGGGCTTGCCGGTAGCGCCGATCCTCGCCGCGAGGGCGTGGCGCTGGGCGAATAGAACGGGAGATGAACCGGATTGCGTTGCGCCGGATGAGTGCGCTACGCATTGGAAATGAACCCTTTTCCAGATTTCCTCCGCATCGACCCCGCGACCCGGCACGTCTCGCTCGACGGCCGCAACCCGGCCTTCTACAGCGACCCAAATCCGGTCTATGCCGCACTTCACGAGCATTGTCCCACCTTCTACTGGGAGGATCAGAGGCAATGGTTCTTTACCGGCTATGACCATGTGAATACCCTGCTGCGCGACCGGCGTTTCGGGCGGCAGATCCTGCATGTCGCAAGCCGCGAGGAACTCGGCCTGCGCGAAGCTGAGGCGCATCTCGTCAATTTCGACCTCGCGGAACGGCATTCGCTGCTGGAAATCGAGCCGCCGGAACACACCCGGCTGCGTACACTCATCAATCGCGCCTTCGTGTCCCGCCATATCGAAAGGCTCAGGCCGGAGATTGCCGATCTCGCCGAGAAGCTGATCGACGGGTTCGAAAAGGACGGCAGGACCGAACTGCTCTCTTCCTTCGCCGATATCATCCCGGTGACGATGATCGCACGAATGATCGGCATTCCCGACCAGATGGGGCCGCAACTGCTCGAATGGAGCCATGCCTATGTCGGCATGTATATGTTCAAGCGGTCGAAAGAGGACGAATATGCCGCCGACCGCGCGGCCAAGGAATTTGCCGATTATGTCAAGACGCTGATTGCCGAGCGCCGCAAGACGCCGGCCGAAGACCTGCTCAGTCACATGATCCATACCGAACATAAGGGCCAGCATCTGAGCGATGACGAATTGGTCTCAACCACGATCGTGCTGCTCAATGCTGGGCACGAAGCAACCGTGCATCAGATCGGCAACTCCGTGCGGGTGATTTTGGCAAGCGGCCTTTCACCGGAGGATCTCTTTCGCGACGAGTCGACCACGGAACGGACGGTCGAGGAGACACTGCGGATTTGTGCGCCTGTCCATATTTTTCAGCGCTGGGCGCTGGAGGATGTCGAGATCGATGGCGTGTCGCTGAAGCGCGGCGACAAGGTGAGCATGATCCTGGCCGCCGCCAATCTCGATCCAAAAACCTTTTCCGATCCCCTCACCTTCAAACCGGATCGAAAGGAAGCGCAGAACCTGTCCTTTGGCGCCGGCATCCATTTCTGCATCGGCGCGCCGCTGGCACGGCTGGAACTGAACACGGTTCTGCCGATCCTGTTTCGCCGCCTACCCGGACTGCGGCTGCGAGCAAAACCGATGGTCAAGGACGTCTATCATTTCCATGGACTGGAACGGCTCGACCTTATCTGGTGATGCATAATCAGGCACCAAGCGACAGTACGCCACATCGAAAACACATGGCTCTTATGCAATCTGTTCGATGGTTTAGCGGCAACAGTACCTTATAGTACTCCTCAGGGAGGATCGTTGAACAGGGATCCTTCCGTGACCAAGCGCAAGACCGCCATTTTCCTGCACAAGAGCCTTCATGGCAACCGCTACGCACAGGTGGCGCTGATCGTGCTTCTGTGGCTTGCCGGTGAAGCCGTGTCGCGCGGCACGGGCCTGCCGATCCCCGGCAGCGTGCTTGGACTGTTCGGCCTTCTCTATCTTCTCATTACCGGAACGATCCGTCTTTCAACCATGCGGCGCGGGGCCAACCTGCTCCTGGCAGACATGCTGCTTTTCTTCGTGCCCGCCGTTCTCGCCGTCCTCGAGCATTCCGAATTCCTCGGCCTGATCGGGCTGAAAGTGCTTGCGGTCATCCTGGCTGGAACCCTGATGGTCATGTGCATGACGGCACTTGCCGTCGATGTCGGATACCGGCTGATGCTCCGCCTGGAGAGCCGACATGCCGTCTCTTGAGACGATCCTGATCACCGTCTTCTGGTCGGCGGCAACGATCGCGATCTATTTTCTTTCCAAGCGGGCCTATCGCCGGTGGCCGGCAATCTGGTCCTCACCACTGGTTCTGACCCCGGTTCTGCTTGCGGCGCTGGCGCTGTCACTGCACACGACCTACAGCGAATATATCGGCGCAACCCGCTGGCTGATGGCCGTTCTCGGCCCGGTTACGGTCGCGTTCGCAATCCCGATCTACGAACAGCGCGCGATGATCATGCGCTATTGGCCCGTGCTGGCATTCGGCATCATCGTCGGCAGTGGCACCGCCATCCTCACCGCCTGGGCCCTGGCGAGCCTGCTCTCCATCGATGGCGCGCTTCGCCTCAGCCTGCTTCCCCGTTCCGTCAGTTCCCCATTCGCCATGGCGATCTCGGAGAAGGTCGGCGGCGTGCCGGATCTGACGGCATTGTTCGTCGTCATCACCGGCGTGCTCGGGGCAGCGCTCGGGGAAAATCTGCTGCGTATCCTGCCGCTCAAATCTTCGCTGGCACGTGGGGCACTGTTCGGCATGGGCGCGCATGGCGCCGGCGTTGCAAAAGCCAACCAGATCGGCGCCGAGGAAGGTTCGGTCGCCGGGCTGGTGATGGTGCTGGTCGGCCTCGTCAACGTGCTGGCTGCGCCGCTTCTGGCCTATATACTGCGTTAGTTCGACAGACCGTAACGGGCGGCCGGCTTGCGCAGGGAGAGATTCGGTCGCAAGGCGTTTCTTGCGTCAACAAAGGTCTCATAGAGCGAATAGTCGGCGAGCGACGGCATCGTCACCAGTTCCTTGTGGTCGAGACCTGCCAGAGCGGCATCAACGAGATCACCGACTTCCATCACCACCTCGGGATCAAGCCCGTCCATCGAGCCGCCGACACGATCGAATATTTCAGTGCGTGTGTAACCGGGAAGTACGGCCTGAACCTGCACGCCGGTGTCGCGGAGATCCGTCGCGAGCGACTCGGTCAATGCGAGGATAAAGGCCTTGCTGGCGGCGTAAGTGCCATGGAAAAACGGGGCGGCCATGGCGACCGCGGAGGCGATATTGACAATCGCTCCCCTCTTTCTGCCGGAGAACACCCGCGCAGCCGTAACGGCGAGGCGATTGGCCGCCCCGACATTGATATCCACGATACGGTCGAGATAATCGGGGTCGGCAGCGAGAAGCGGACCTGCCGGTCCGATTCCGGCATTGTTGACGAACAGCGTGACGGCTTCGTCGGTCGTGAGCCTGTCTTCGACCTTGAGGACGTCGGCCCGATCGCTGAGGTCTGCACGCAAGACATCGGCCCTGATGCCGTAAGCAGCGGCCAGCTTATCGGCAAGCTCGCCGAGGCGGACGGTATCACGCGCGACAAGGATAAGGTCGTAACCGCGGCGGGCAAGCCTGTCCGCATAAGTCGCGCCGATGCCCGAAGACGCTCCGGTGACAAGCGCAGTTCCCAGGGAAGATGTCATTGCAATTCTCCTTTTTCGATAGCGGCTGGAATTTACAGGTATATGCCACTATATTTGAGTGAGGATTTCGTGAGCGCAAGTAGGCCGGGAGAAATTTTGTGGACGGACTGCCGGAACGGGACGCTTCAAGCGTTGCCCGATCCGGCAAGGTCGGGAATGATCGGAAGATGGAAAAGTTGGAAGACAGTATCTGGGCGCATTGCAGCAGCAGTTCCGTTCGCCGTGCATCGCGCCAGCTCGGGCAACTCTATGATGATGCGATGGGGCTCACGGACCTGCGCGGCACGCAGTTCTCGCTGCTGACGCAGATCGGCTATCTGCAGGAGCCGACCCAGAAGGAACTGGCGAGGGCTATGGTCATGGACCTTTCGGCGCTCGGTCATACGCTGAAGCCTTTGATCCGCGACGATCTGGTGGAACTGGTGCCGGACGAGAACGATCGCCGTGCCAAGCGCGTACGCCTGACGGCAACCGGGTCCGCCAAGCAGGCCGAGCTGGTGGCGAACTGGCGGGAAGCACAAAGGCGCTTCGACGCGGTGCTGGGGGCGGAGCGATCAGCGGAGCTTCGCCGCACGCTTTCCTTCATCGCCTCCGAGGATTTTGCGAAAGCCTATGAAGCTGCAGGCAAAACGGCCGACTGAGTGTCGCCCGAAACCTTGAGACATTAAAGCCAGCTGCGTCCATCCTCACCGGCCTGGCAACCGTAGGGCGGCAGGACATTGCCGAACGTGGCATGGAGCTTATCGCAGCCCCACTTGCGCAACGGCGTCGGAAGGCGGCTGTTGATCTCTATCCCGACCTCGTCATAGGGGCTGTCGGTATTGCCGACGTAACGGTACCAGCGGAAGCCGACGACGACCGATATGGCGATCACGACGGTCAGGAGAAGTCTCAAAATACGCATTGCGGGATCCGGATTGTTGTCGATGACAGCGGTCTATCGCGATCGATTGCGGATCGAAACCCTGACCTTCGGGCTTTCCCCAATTCGCACCCGCGCATGCCAGTGCTACAGTCGGATCACATAATCCTTGCGAGTCGTTTCAATGACTTGCCACGTTCCCTTGAAGCCCGGCTTCAGGATCATCCGATCTCCGGCGCGCAGATGGATGGGAGCACCGCCCTCTTCCGTGACGATCGAATAACCGTCGAGGATGTGGAAATATTCCCATTCGTCATAGATGATCTTCCACGTGCCGGGAGACGCCTCCCATATGCCGGCATAGATGCCACCTTCGGCCTCTTCGATATTCCAGGTACGGAATTGCGGATTGCCGTCGACGATGCGCTCGGGAGCCGGGGCGCCCTCTTCCGGTTCGATTGCGGAAAAATCGAATGTCGTCCATGTCTGTATCGTCACTGCCCTTATTCCTCTCTTCCCATGCCCTTTGGTCAGGCGGCTTTCAAATAACCGGAAAGTCCTTCCGCGGCGATCGCAGCCATGACCCGCAGGCGCTCCGTCTTCATGCCGTTTCTCGCGCTCGCCGAGAGGCCAGCAAGAGACATCATCACATAGTCGGTTGCCAGATCAGCGTTTGTCGTATCGAGACCGGCGATCCTGATGTGGAAATAATCGCGGCTCGCCTGCATCCTGGCACGCGCCGTGTCACCTGCCGCCGGATCGGCGGTTCCCCTCGCCCCCTCGATCACCATGCAGCCGCGGGCGTCACCGCTTGCATAGGCATCGGCGGCATAACGAAAGAGCCTGGCCACGCCGAGAGGCAACGGGGTTCCCGGTGCCATGGCCGTGTCGACATCCAGTCCTTCGATCTTTTCATAACGCCTCAGAACCTCGTCATAAAGCTCGAGTTTGCTGCCGAAGGCGGCGTAAAAACTTGGCGGATTGATACCGAGCGCCTGGGTCAGGTCGGCAATGCTCAGCGCATCGTAACCCTTCGCATGAAATAGCGCCTGCGCCTTTGCAAGAGCCTCATCACGATCAAAGGCACGCGGCCTTCCGCGTCTCGAACTTATTTTTGTATCAATCACTACAAAACACCTTGACGACTTCACTTCCGAAATTTATGTAATGCTCACTACATTAAATCTCAAGCCTGATACAGGGAGAATGACAATGACAGACTTCCACGGAAAGAAGGTACTGGTTCTTGGCGGCAGCCGCGGCATCGGTGCCGCGATCGTTCGCCGCTTCGCCAAGGACGGCGCCAGGGTTACATTCACCTATGCCGGATCCACAGAGGCAGCAGATGCTCTTGCTGCCGTGACCGGTGCCGAAGCCGCAAAATCCGACGCCGGCAATCGCGACCAGACGATCGCGACGGTCAAGGATGCCGGTGCGATCGATGTTCTGGTCGTCAATGCCGGGACACTCGTCCTCGGCGATCCGCTGGAAATCGATCCGGATGCCGTCGACCGGATGATCGATATCAACGTCCGCGCGCCCTATCATGCGGCCGTCGAGGCTGCACGCCAGATGCCTGACGGCGGGCGTATCATCATCATCGGCTCGGTGAACGGCGACCGCATGCCGTTTGCGGGCGGTGCGGCCTATGCGCTGACCAAATCGGCAGTCCAGGGCATGGCGCGTGGCCTCGCTCGCGATTTCGGCCCCCGCAACATTACCGTCAACGTGATCCAGCCCGGTCCGATCGATACCGACATGAACCCTGCCGACGGCCCGATGAAGGATACGATGCATGGCTTCATGGCGCTCAAACGCCACGGCCGACCGGAAGAGATCGCGGGCCTCGCCGCCTATCTCGCCGGCCCTGAAGCGGGCTTCATCACCGGCGCAATGCACACGATCGACGGCGGCATGGGCGCCTGATCGTCTTCGGGCACGGCAGGATGCTTCGCCAAAGGACAGCCTGCCGCGCCTGTTATCTCGAAAAAATGAACGGCACCCCGATGCAATTGTGGCGCTGATCGGCTATAGGGCTTCGCCATGGACAGCCGATTGCGTGTGTCCGGCCTGACGAGTCGATGGAAATCGGCGGCGATATCGGACCGGACGTTCCACATTCATGGTCGAGAGATGACCGCGCCCCGCTACAAACCGGGGACGCCTGAACACGCCATCACACACAGGTTCAGTTTTCTGCCGTCCCCGTCCTGGGGCGGCATTTTTTGTTTTCCCTTTCAATCACAGAAGGAATGGCCTCCAGAGACGGAAGGCCGCTTGTCATCATGATATTCGAATGGATGTCCGACCCCGCCGCATGGGCGGGTCTCGCCACCCTCATTGTTCTTGAAATCGTTCTCGGCATCGACAATCTCGTGTTCATCGCGATCCTTGCCGACAAGCTACCCGAGCATCAACGCGAAAAGGCGCGCCTGATCGGCCTCAGCCTCGCGCTGATCATGCGTCTCCTGCTGCTTGCTTCCGTAGCCTGGATCGTGACGCTTACGGCACCGCTGTTCACCGTCGCCGGCCTCGAAATTTCCGGCCGGGACATGATCCTGCTGTTCGGCGGCGTGTTCCTTCTGTTCAAGGGCACGATGGAACTTCACGAGCGCCTTGAAGGCCATTCCGGCCCCAAGGAAGGCAAGATCGAACACGCGGTTTTCTGGCAGGTTCTGGTGCAGATCGTCGTGCTCGATGCGGTCTTCTCGCTCGACAGCGTCATTACCGCCGTCGGCATGGTGCAGCATCTGTCGGTCATGATGATCGCCGTTATCGTCGCCGTCGGCGTCATGCTTGTATGCTCGAAGCCATTGATGGCCTTCGTGTCCAAGCATCCGACCGTGGTCATTCTTTGCCTCGGATTCCTGATGATGATCGGCTTCTCGCTGATCGTGGAAGGCCTCGGCTTCCATATCCCGAAGGGCTATCTCTATGCAGCGATCGGCTTCTCTGTGCTGATCGAAGCCTTCAACCAGATAGGCCGCCGCAACCGCGAGCGTTTCATGTCGACGGGTGACTTGCGCGAACGTACGGCAAGCGCCGTTCTGTCGCTGCTCGGCAGCCGTCGCAGCGAGACATCGCTTGGCGAAACCGCCGACGTGATTGCCGAGCGCGCTTCGGAAAACGAGCTGTTCACGCCGGTCGAGCACGAGATGATCGAAAGCGTGCTGACGCTTGCCGATCGCCCGGCGAAATCCGTCATGACGCACCGTCTCGACATCGACTGGCTGGATATCGAGGACAGTGACGAGGAACTGCGCCGCAAGGTTCTGGAATCGGGCCATTCCCGCTTCCCGATCGCCCGCGGCAGCCTCGACGAATTCCTCGGCGTGGCGCTTGCCAAGGATCTGCTGCGCGATCTCATCGAGACCGGCAAGATCGATTTCGAACGCTCGCTGCGCCAGCCGCTGGTCGTGCATGAAAGCGTCAATGCGCTGCGCCTGCTCGAACAGCTGCGCCAGTCGCCGTTGCAGGTTGCGATCGTTCTCGACGAATACGGATCTGTCGAAGGCATGGTCACCGCAACAGACCTGCTCGAAGCCATTGCCGGCGACTTTGCCGACGATGACGAGGAGCAATTGACGGTGGAACGCGGCGAGGACGGCTCGCTTCTGGTCGATGGATGGATCGATATTCGCCACATATCGAGACTGCTCGACAGCGATCTCGTCGATGATGCCGACCGCTATTCGACGCTGGCGGGCCTTATCCTCTGGCGTCTCGGCCATCTTCCGGTACAGGGCGAGACGTTTACTTTCGGCGGGCTCACCTATGAGGTGGTGACGCTCGACGGGCGCAATATCGACAAGGTTCGGATAAGGGCGGCTTCATCCGCCGAGGCCCTGGCTGAAACCGCCTAAGAAGCCATCCGGAAACAACAATGCCGCGGAACTCGATTTCCGCGGCATTTTCATTTGTCGCACTCAATATCAGGCGCTTTGGCGACGAGCTTCCCTGCCCGCACGTTCCTTTGCTTTCAGGACATTTCCGACGGTTGAAAGCAGCATGGCGGCGGTGCAGGGTTTGGCCAGCCGATGCACCACATCCGGCAATCCGGCGAGATCCCGGGCGCTGCGGGCAGACGAAACGATGATGCTGATTTTTGGCGCGCATTCGGCGACCATTTTTGCGAGATCGATGCCGTTCAGCCCACCGGGCATGTCGACATCGGTCAGAACAAGATCGATATGCTCGTGCTGGCCGAGTTTTCCGACTGCCTCGAGCACGCTTGCCGCTTCCAGCACCGCATAACCGGCATCCTCAAGCGTATCAGCGATCGTGAAGCGGATCAGCGCCTCATCTTCCACGACCAAAACCGTCTTCTGCCGAAAGCTGTCCATATCCGATGTCCTCGTTCAACCGTCGGACTATCAACGCATATGGATGGGAAATGATTGCGGCAGGACCTGTGCCAATTCGAAACATGTTTAATAAAATGCAAACAAATGGCGTAACGGCTTTTTAGGCAAGCCTGTCAGTCCGCCCATTCCGGATCACTGGTGAACACGATGGTCAGCCAGCGGTCAGGCCCCTCGCCTCCGATCGCCTCGCCGATCTCGTCGCGGATCGCGTCCCATTCGGACAAGTGGCGCGGCGGCCAGTCGGAAGAGGCAATGAAAAAGAGTTCGATCTGTCGCCCCCGCCCGACGCGCGCGACATAGGCGCGATAGGACAGGAAGCCATGGCGCTCGACGATTGCCTCTGCGACCGTATCGACATGCTGCTTTAACTCAAGCGGTGTCACCAGAAGAATGTCTGCTACCGCTTGGCGCACATTCGATAGCGGCACCGGGGCGATGATCAGGCAGATCACGGCCAGCGCGCCGGGATCGATATAGGGGCTCAGCCATTCGTATGAGGTGCCCTCGATCGCATGTCCGGCGACAAAGGCCACCAGCAGGGCCGAGGTCAGCGCCGCCGTCATCGCCCAGGCCTGGCTGTCCAGCGCGACGAAGCTGGAATTAAGGCTGCGATTGGCGCGGCGGCAGAACAGCCACATGGCCAGTGAGACTGTAACCGTGACGATCGTGAATATCACGGCCGGACCGAAATCGATTGGTCGGCCACCCGACATCAGGCTGCCGACGGCGCTGATGAAGGCGTAGACCGCGGCGCCCATCAGCAGCGTGCCGTTGAGGCCGAGCACCATCGGCTCCAGATGCCAGAAGCCGACGCTGAAGCGGTCGATCAGCCGTCCCGTCGCCGTCGGCTGGGCGGAGGCGGCGATCAGCCGCGACACGAGCAGAGCCAGGAGCGTCATGAACGCATCGGTCAGGGAATAGAAGCCATCGAAAACGATGGCGAAAGAGCCGGACACGAGGCCGACTGTAATGCCGAAGGCTGCCAAAGCGGCCGTGACGGCGATGGACAGCCGAAGAAGTGACTGCTCGCTCACGGGTATTCTCCATTGAGGCGGACGCTGTCGCCCTGCCTCTTCTCTGATTTTCTTCAAGGCAGAGCGCTCTGCCGCGGCATGTCAAAAGACAGCCGCCACAGCCAGCCGATAACAGCCGACCATGGAGAAATGATTACATGCGCGGCCTCTATAGAAGCCTCAACTTACTTTCGACAAGGCCTGCTCGATATCCGCGATGATATCGGCGGCATCCTCTATGCCGATCGACAGGCGCACTACATCCGGTCCGGCACCCGCCGCGATCTGCTGTTCTTCGGTCAGCTGGCGGTGTGTGGTCGATGCCGGATGGATGACCAGCGAGCGGGTGTCACCGATATTGGCGAGATGCGAAAAGAGCTGCAGTGTTTCGACAAAGCCCTTGCCGGCCTCATAGCCGCCCTCGATACCGAAGGTGAAGACCGAGCCTGCGCCCTTCGGTGAATAATGCTGCTGCAGCAGATGGTTGGGGTTGTCCTCCAGCCCGGCATAATTGACCCAGGCGATTTTCGGGTGCTGCTTCAGCCACTCCGCGACCGCCAGCGCGTTGTCGCAATGCTTCTGCATTCTCAGGGGCAAGGTCTCGATGCCCGTCTGGATCATGAAGGCGTTGAAGGGTGAAATCGCCGGACCAAGATCGCGAAGGCCCAGCACGCGGGCAGCGATCGCAAAGGCGATATTGCCGAAGGTTTCGTGCAGGACGATGCCGCCATATTCAGGCCTCGGCTCCGACATCATCGGATATTTGCCCGACTTCGACCAGTCGAAGGTACCCCCATCGACCAGAATGCCGCCCATCGAATTGCCGTGGCCGCCGAGGAATTTTGTCAGCGAATGCACGACGATGTCGGCGCCATGTTCGAGGGGGCGCAAGAGATAGGGGCTGGCCATCGTGTTGTCGACGATGAGTGGCAGGCCACGGCGGTGGGCAATGTCGGCGACCGCCGAAATGTCGACGAAGATACCGCCCGGATTGGCAAGGCTCTCGATGAAGATCGCCCGTGTCTTGTCGTCTATCGCCTCTTCGAAACTGGCCGGGTCATCGGTATCTGCCCAGCGCACATGCCAGTCGAAGTTCTTGAAGGCGTGGCCGAACTGGTTGACCGATCCACCGTAGAGCCGTCTGGCCGCGACAAAATTGGCGCCGGGCTGCATGATCGTGTGGAAGATCAGCATCTGGGCCGCATGGCCGGATGCGACGGCGAGCGCCGCCGTACCACCTTCGAGCGCCGCCACTCTCTCCTCAAGCACCGCCTGGGTCGGGTTCATGATGCGCGTGTAGATATTGCCGAATTGCTGGAGGCCGAAAAGGGCCGCCGCATGGTCGGCATCGTTGAAGACGAAGGATGTCGTCTGGTAGATCGGGGTCGCGCGCGCTCCGGTCGTCGGATCGGGTGCCGCGCCGGCATGGACGGCAAGCGTTGAAAATCCCGGATTTAACGGCGGCATGACATCCTCCCAAAATATGAACTGATTTTATCTTGTTGCAGCAAAGCGCGGACGTTGACGGGGATCAAGGAATATAATTCTGCCCAGCGCATCTTTCTCAAAACGAAGGAGGTAGTCATGGGAAGGATGGCATTCGAGGAGCATACAAGCCTTTCGCGACGGTTTTTAAGCTGGTGCGCGGAAGCATGGTCGGCAGCGGCTGAGGCCGAAGAGATCGCGATGCTGGATGAGGAGACGATCCGGCAGATTTCCAAGGACTGCGCGATCGCGCCTGACGATCTGTTGCAACTGGTCAAGGCAGGGCCACACGCCGCCGATGAAATGATCGAGATGATGCGCGCCCTCAATATCGATCAGAGCGATGTGGCCGTGCTGCATCCGGCCCTATACCGGGAAATGCAAGTGACTTGCAGCAAATGCAGATCCAAGAACCGGTGTCGGCATGACCTGGAAGCCGAAATAGCAGGTCAGGAGTTCGCCGGTTATTGCGGCAATGCGGCAAGTCTCAACACGATGCGCGCCGACCCGGAACTCCTGCACGGCTGACCCGGTCAGCCAACCAGTCTCGGATATTCAATCGCCGGGCAGCGGTTCATCACGACTTTGACGCCCGCTGCCTCTGCCTTGGCGGCCGCCGCATCGTCGCGAACCCCGAGCTGGCCCCAGATCGCGGCCGGCTGCGTCTCCAGCGCAAGCGTCTCATCGACGATCCCGCCCAGATATTCCGGCGCGCGGAAAATATCGACGAGATCGATCGGCTCCGGAACATCGGCAAGCGTTGCATAGGTCTTCTGGCCGAGAATTTCCTTGCCTGCCTGGCCCGGATTGACAGGATAGACCTTATAACCGCGTTCGAGCAGGAAGCGCATGACGCCATAGCTCGGCCGATCCGGCTTGGGGGAAGCTCCAAGAAGAGCGATCGTGCGGGTCTCCTTCAATATCCCGGCGATATAGTCGTCCTCATAACGATTGTGGTCCATAGGGCTCTCCCGACGATTTTCTCCGCCTATTCGGTCGCGTGTTTCCCTTATGTAATCTTTCAAAACAGCGGTCGCCAATATCCGTTGCGAAAGAAACGGCGCTTCACATGGTCGCGAGCGCCGACTTGACGACAGATGCTCCACTGGCCTCCTTTGTTGCGGGAACATTCCAATTTTGTTCCCGCCATATTAGGTATAGCTAACAGATTGATGATGATCACTCATATTGCACTGACGGTACCTGTTTTCCGTCGACCGGCAGGAATAACCAGCAACATAGCCGGGGCAAATTTGTGGTATTATAAAACCACATGACCAAGCCTCTGTTTTTGCTTGCTTTATTTTTCAGCCAACCAAACAGGCGAAGTTGACCGTTTCGACCCATCACGTTATAAGAGCGCCAGATTGCGGACCTTAACGGGCCCGCATTCTTTTTGGCGCCGGCAAGGCAGCCAATACAAGCAACAAGAAACGCCTCGGCAGCCGGTTTCCGGCACCGGGGATCAAACGAAAGAGAAAATCATGTCTACCTTCGTTCAGAAGCCTGCAGAGGTGGAGAAGAAGTGGGTGATCATCGACGCCGAAGGGCTCGTTGTCGGCCGCCTCGCCACCATTGTTGCCAACCGTCTTCGCGGCAAGCACAAGGCTACCTACACCCCGCACGTTGACGACGGCGACAACGTCATCATCATCAACGCTGAAAAGTGCGTCCTGACCGGCAAGAAGTACACCGATAAGAAGTACTACTGGCACACCGGTTACCCGGGCGGCATCAAGGAACGTACCGCACGCGCCATCATCGAAGGCCGCTTCCCGGAGCGCGTTCTGGAGAAGGCTATCGAGCGCATGGTTCCCCGCGGCCCGCTCGGCCGTCGCCAGATGAAGAACCTGCGCGTCTACGCCGGCTCGAACCATCCTCATGAAGCACAGCAGCCGGTCGCCCTCGACGTGGCTTCGCTGAACAGCAAGAACACAAGGAGCGCCTGATAATGGCTGATCTTTCCTCTTTGAAGGACCTCGCTCCGGCTGAAGGCCAGGCAGCACCGGTTCACGTCCGCAAGGTCGACGCCCAGGGCCGCGCCTACGCAACCGGCAAGCGCAAGAACGCCGTTGCCCGCGTATGGATCAAAGCCGGTTCCGGCAAGATCACCATCAACGGCCGCGACTACACCACGTATTTCGCACGTCCGGTTCTGCAGATGATCCTCCAGCAGCCGCTGGTTGCCGCTGCCCGTTCGGGTCAGTTCGACATCATCGCTACCGTTGCCGGTGGTGGTCTTTCCGGTCAGGCCGGCGCCGTACGTCACGGCCTGTCCAAGTCCCTCACCTACTTCGAGCCGGGCCTGCGCTCCGTTCTGAAGAAGGGTGGCTTCCTGACCCGCGACAGCCGCGTTGTCGAGCGTAAGAAGTACGGTAAGGCCAAGGCTCGCCGTTCCTTCCAGTTCTCGAAGCGCTAATCGCTTCCAGACTTATGCTTTTCGAAAGGCGGGGCTTCGGCTCCGCCTTTTTTCTTTGGGTGCTCGACAGAGCAGAAAGCATCATCAAAGAAAAAGCCGCCGCCTTCCTTGCGGGAGGCGACGGCCGGACAATGACCAGGCATGCAGGCTGTATCAGTTCATCAACCTGACGGCGCTCGCGCCGGAACCGGAACCCGGCTGAGTGGATGATGAGCCACCTTCGTAAGGCTCGATGCTCCAGTTGGAAGAGTTCATGATCATCGTGTTGACGACCATGTTGATACGGCTCGTCTGGTTCGTCTTGGAATTATAGGTGACGTTGCGGTTCGGCAGGTAGATGATGCCGTTCAACGTCTCACCCACGGATCCATTGAAGATATATTGCTGCTTGTTCGAATTGTTCGACGCGTTTCCGGTTGCCTCGAACATCAGAATCCCGCCGTATATGCCCGACAAAGGCGCCGAGGCATTGAAGGTCAGGCCACCATTCGCGCGGATCTCACTGTAGACATCCGGGAAATAGAAGGTCACGCCCTCAGCATTTACCGTTGCGCCGGAATTGATGATCATGCGTCCCTTGATGATATGAAGACCGGGCAGAAAAGTGATCTTCGGGCTGCCGTTGAACGTCACGTCACAATGCATGCCGGGCTTCAAGGTGAAGGTGGAACCTGAAGGAACGCCCGAAGTTTCGCATTTGGCGGGCAGAACCGGCTCAGGCATCTTACCGGCATAGGGATCGCCGACTGCAGCACAACCGGTCTTCAGGTTGCTAAGCGTACCGCCATTCTTGATGTAGTTCGTGCCCTTGACGCAGAAGCGCGGCGTCTCGATCTTCGCACCGGCATTCATGATAAAGGCCGGATTAGACGTCGAGAGAACATCCACTCCGCAGTTTTCGGACTTCACGTTCGCACCGGAATTGATCAGCACAGCTTGCGAGGTATTGGCAAGCACGCGAATGCATGCAGCCCCTGCACTATTGGAGCCTCCCCCCGACTTGCCAGCGGCTATGGCAGTTGCCGTCACGACAAGCCTGAAGTTATCGAGACCGACAATGCCGAGAAACGAGTTCTGCGCCACATAGGTGTAAGTGCCGGTCACACTGCCATCGCTATTGTTGGTGACAACGAGAGGATTTTCGCCGGAACCACCCGATACGGCCGGCATAAATCCTGCGGCAGTGACAAAGCGCTTGGCGCTGTCGCTTTGACCAGCAGCGGCCAGCACGGCGGCATCAAGCCTGCCCTGGATCCTGTTTCTCTCGAAATAGGCGGAAGACGCGTCGACCGTACCGCCGCCAGCAATAATGAGGAGCGGCAACATGATTGCGGTGGCAAGGGCGAAATTGCCGCCGCGGTCCCGCGCGAGCTTCCTGCAGCAAGCAGTGCTTACTTTCAAAAAATCTAACATTATCAATCGCCCCCGCGAAATTATGACAAGGTGTCCGAATACCCTCCTCCCTTTAAATGTCCCTGAATGAAATGTTTCGGATTTTAGGTTTCATCGAATGGTAACCATGAGAGATGCAAGAAGCTCGCCGACCGGTCCCGTTGCAGCACAACTTGCCGCAGAGGCAAGCCTCCGCCACCTGCCCTGATCGATCAAGATTTGAGATTTGCGTATCACGCGCGGATCGCCAACATGGCGGATTGCGAAACGAGGAAGAGCGCTCCATGTCCAGCCTGCCGGCCACATCCTTTGCCCGACTGCCCACCCCGCCCTATTATATCGTCGCCTTCTCTTCCTGTCGCACCGAAGGCGACAATGGTTACGGCAACATGGCCGATGCCATGGTGGAGCTCGCCAGCCGGCAGCCCGGATTTCTGGGCGTCGAAAGCGCGCGCGGCATTGACGGGTTCGGAATTACCAATTCCTATTGGACGGACGAGGACAGCATCACAGCATGGAAGGCCGTCGTTGCCCATGCAGCAGCCCAGAGATTGGGCCGGGAGCGCTGGTACGAGGATTATCAGGTGCGGATCGCGCGGGTGGAGCGGGCCTACGGGTTCGAGAAACAGGAATAGAGAATGGCGAGCAAATCGATCGACAACGCGTTTACGGCCAAAGCTCTGCGGGGGGCTGCGACCGACCCGACCTATGCGGGCGCGCTCTCCTTCATGCGGCGGCGTTATTCCAAGGATATCAAGGGCGCCGACGCTGTCGTGCTCGGCATTCCTTTCGATGCAGCCGTTTCCAATCGCCCGGGAGCCCGTTTCGGGCCACAGGCGATCCGCCGCGCGTCGGCAATCTTCGACAACGACCCGCAATATCCGTTTGCCCGCGACCTGTTCGAAGCGATGGCGGTGATCGATTATGGCGACGTTCTGCTCGATTACGGCAATCATCAGAAGACGCCGGGTCTGATCGAGGCGACGGCTGCGGAGATCATCGCATCGGGCGCGTTCCTGCTGTCGCTCGGCGGCGACCACTTCGTGACATGGCCTCTTCTCAAGGCCCACTCCCAGAAGCATGGCCCCCTGGCCCTCGTCCATTTCGATGCCCATCAGGACACATGGGATGACGATGGCGAACGGATCGACCACGGTTCCTTCGTCGCCCGGGCGGTGCGCGAAGGCGTCATCGATACGACCCAATCGATCCAGATCGGCATCCGTACGCATGCGCCGGAGGATTTCGGAATAAGAATCCTGCATGGCTACGATGTCGAGGAGATGGGCGCCCAACAGGTCGCCGATGCGATTGTCGCGCATGTCGGCAACCGGCCGGTCTATCTGACATTCGATATAGACTGCCTCGACCCGGCATTTGCACCCGGCACCGGAACACCCGTCGCGGGCGGGCCTTCGAGTGCGAAAATCCTGTCGGTGCTGCGCAAGCTCGACAGCCTCGATATTTGCGGCGCAGATGTGGTGGAGGTGGCGCCGGCCTATGATCATGCCGACATCACCGCCATTGCCGGGGCAACGGTTGCAATGTATATGCTCGGGCTGAAGGCCGAGCGACTTGCCAGGCTTTAAGAAATTGATTCAACGGGCTGGTAAAATGATTCCGGCTCATTATCCAAGGCACTGATTTAACAGGACAAAAACAATGACAGCGAAGATCTTCATCGATGGCGAACACGGCACGACGGGACTGCAGATCCGCACCCGCATGGCCGGCCGCCGCGACGTCGAGCTCCTGTCGATCCCCGAAGCCGAGCGGCGCAATGCCGCCATGCGCGAGGACCTGCTCAACAGCGCCGATATCGCCATTCTCTGCCTGCCCGACGATGCATCGAAGGAAGCGGTCGGCATGCTGTCCGGCAACAACAATGTGCGGATTATCGATACCTCGACCGCCTACCGGATCGCGCCCGACTGGGCCTATGGTTTTGCCGAAATGGACAAGGCACAGGCCGAGAAGATCAAGGCCGCCCGGCATGTCGCCAATCCTGGTTGCTACCCGACCGGCGCGATCGGCCTCATCCGGCCTCTGCGCGCCGCCGGCATCCTGCCCGACGGTTATCCGGTCTCTGTCAATGCGGTCTCCGGTTATACCGGTGGCGGCAAGCAGATGATTGCCCAGATGGAAGACCAGTCGCGCGAGGATGCGATCTCCGCCAACAATTTCGTTTACGGACTGACGCTCAAGCACAAGCATGTGCCGGAGATGAAGACCCACGGCCTGCTCGACCGCGCACCGCTGTTTTCGCCGTCGGTCGGCCGCTTCCCACAGGGCATGATCGTGCAGGTGCCGCTGTTCCTTGACGACCTGAAGGACGGCGCGACGGTCGAGAGCCTCCATGCGGCGCTCGTGGCCCATTATGCCGGCCAGGATATCGTCACCATCGTGCCGCTTGAAGAAAGCGCCAAGCTTGGCCGCGTCGATGCGGAAGAGCTGGCCAATACCGACCGCATGAAGCTCTTCGTGTTCGGCACGCAGGGCGGTTCCCATGTAAATCTCGTCGCCCTGCTCGACAATCTCGGCAAGGGCGCTTCGGGTGCTGCCGTCCAGAACATGGACCTGATGCTGTCTGCCTGATGCCGAACGCTGCCCCGTCCCTGCCCGCAGAACTTGTGGAACGATGGGGCATCCAGTCTGCAGAGCTGATTGCGGATACACGCACAAGCCTCGTCCATCGCGTCCTTCGCCGCGATGGCTCACAGGCGATCACCAAGCAGTTGAAACCGGACGGGCTGCACGAACTATCCGGCATCGATTTTCTCGGGTGGCGACAGGCTCATGGAAGCGTCCGGCTTCTGGATCGACAGGATACGGCCTGCCTGCTTGAAGATGCCGGCACGATGATGCTGAAGGATTTTCGCCTTCAGCATGGCGAGGACGCCGCCAACAGCATCATCCTTTCCGTTCTTGGTGAACTTCACTCAACATCTACGGATATTCCGCCGGGTAGCCTTGTCCCGTTGCGGCGGCATTTTCGATCCCTGTTCGAACGGGTATCGAAAGACGAGAGTTCCGACCTTTCGGCGGCCCTCGCCTACAGCGCATCTCTCGCGGATGAATTGCTGTCATCGCAAACGGATATTTGTCCGCTGCACGGCGACCTGCATCACGAAAACATCGTCAGCGGATCAGAGCGGGGATGGCTTGCCATCGATCCGCAAGGACTTTTGGGGGATCCCGCCTATGACGTCGCCAACGTATTCGGTAATCCGGATGGCGCCCTTGCCGACATAATTAAACCGCCGCGGATCATCCGTCTGCTTGCTCTGTTCGCGCCGGCGATAGGCTGCAGCAGAGAAAAGATACTGCGTTACGCGATCGCACATGCAGGGTTGTCGATATGCTGGTCGCTGGAAGGCGGCGACAGGATTTCGGCAGAAGGCAATGCGATGGAACGCCTTGCCTTTCTGAAAGTCGCAAGACATCTGCTTGACGAGCGAGCCTTCAGCTCCTGACCTCGATTGCCGCTTCCCGCTGGTATTCCCCGAAGAAGGCACGGAAATGCGCGATGGCAAAACCGAGCACGATCAGTGCCATGCCCTGGTGGGCAAGCGCCAGATCGAGCTGGACCTGCTTGAGAAGCGTGAAAATCCCGATCACCGCCTGAATGCAGACGAGGATGAACAGCAACACGGCGCGGCGCGCATGTGTCGTCGCTGGCGCCTTCGACAGTGAAATGATCATGTGCAGGAAGACGGCGGCTAGCAGCACGTAAGCGCCGCCGCGATGCACGAACTGAACCGTCTTGGGATTTTCGAACAGATTGATCCACCACGGGTTCTGGATGAACAGGTCGCCGGGAATGAAAGCGCCATCCATCATCGGCCAGGTGTTGTAGCTCAGGCCGGCGTCGAGACCGGCGACAAGTGCGCCGAGATAGATCTGGAACAGCACGAGGAAGGCAATCGCGCCAGCCGCCCATTTCGACCTGTCCGTCGGTGGCCGGTCCTTTGCATGCGGCGCCAGCCCGCGCATGATCCAGACACAGGCGGCAAAGATCAGACAGGCAATGACCAGATGGGTGGCGAGGCGGTATTGCGAAACGCTGGTCAGCTTGGTGAGTCCGGAGGACACCATCCACCAGCCGATAAAACCCTGAAATCCGCCGAGCGCCAGCGTGCCGAGCAGCGGCAGGCGCACCCTCTTTTCGATCCGGCCGGTTACCCAGAAGAAAGCAAGCGGCAGGGCGAAAATGATGCCGATGGAGCGGGCGAGGAACCGGTGCGCCCATTCCCACCAGAATATCGACTTGAAATCATCGACTGTCATATGGCTGTTGAGCAGCTGGTATTGCGGAATGCGCTGGTAGAGTTCGAACTCTTCCTGCCACTCGGCGGCATTGAGAGGCGGAATGACGCCGTGGATCGGCTTCCATTCGGTGATCGACAGGCCGCTGTCGGTCAGCCGTGTGGCGCCGCCGACAAGGACCAGACAGAAAAGCGTGAAGATGACGACGCCGAGCCAGATGCGGACCGCCTTGCGGTTCCGGTCGATCCGTCCGGTTTCGCGTGTCGCTTCGATGATGATCGTGTCCGTTGCCGACATGGTGACGACTCCTGCCATTGATGGCTTCGTTCGGGCCGCGATCGGGGGTGCCCATCGGCCCGTTTTCATGGGACACCGTGAGACAACGCGCCACAGTGGCAGATCGTCTCCGGTTTCCACGTTGCTTTGCCCCATGGACCCGTGCAAAACAAGCCCCAAGGCTTTGCGGCATCCGGTCGCGGCCACGAGGGCATGAGGAGGACATCAGGTGCCGCGTTGGAGAAGTTTTGTCGGTACCATCCTGATCATCATCCTGGTGATCACCTATGCGCTTGCCGCAACGACGATCGCGACGCTGACGCTCGCCACCTCCCCGTGGTGGGTGCACTTCCTCTATTTCCTTCTTTCCGGCCTGCTGTGGATCCTGCCGGCGATGCTGATCATCAAGTGGATGGCAGGTCCAAGACCGAAGCGGTAGTCGTACACCGCGGGTTAACCAGACCTGACGCTTACGTCACCCTTTTCGGCGGCATAAACGCATTCTTCGTGCTCACCGCCCAATATGTTGGACGACCATATGGGTGATGGATGATTGCAAAGGCCAATCCGAACGAGATCGACGCTCCGCCGGTTCTCTCCAAAACGGCGGAGATGCCCGCAGCGCGTTTTGCCGACCTCGATATTTCCCTGGCCCGCGACATTGGTTCGATCGAAGAGGAATGGCGGCGCCTCGAACGTCGTGAATGGAATTCGCTCAACCAGAGCCTCGACTGGTGCCGCGCCTGGACTACGGCTCATCACAGCGATCTGTTGGCCCTCACCGGCTCGGTCGGCTCGCGCATTCTGTTTCTGCTGCCGCTGGAGATTGTTGAAGACCGGTTCGGGCGCATCGCCCGGCTACCGGGCGGGCGTTTCAACAATATCAACACGGCGTTTTTCGACGAGACGCTGGCCCCACCGAATATGGACGAGTTGCGGAGGTTCAAAACCGATCTTGCGCGATGCTTGCGAGGTCTTGCGGATCTCGTCGTCATTGACGGCGTCCCGCTTCAGTGGAAAGGCGTCACGCATCCGCTGAGTGATCTGGCCTCGATCGAGAACCAGAACCACTCGTTTCAGCTGCCATTGCTCGGCACGATGGAGGCCACGCTTGCGCAGCTGAATGCGAAGGCGCGGCGGAAGAAATATCGCGTCCAGGTTCGCCGGCTGGAGGCGATCGGCGGTTTCGACCATGTCGTGGCCCGGACGAGTGAAGAGCAGCATGCCCTTCTCGACCGTTTTTTCACTCAGAAAGGCGAAAGACTGAAAGCATTCGGCCTGCCGGATGTCTTTGCATCGACCCCGACGCGCGACTTCCTACACGGGCTGCTCGATGCGCCTCAACACGGCACGGACAGGCCGCTCGCCATGCATGCCATCCGGTTGAAAGGCGAACATGAAGGCCATATCGCGGCCGTCACCGGTCTTTCGCGCAAGGGCGGCCATGTGCTCTGCCAGTTCAGTTCAATCGATGACAGTGTGGGGGCAGACGCAAGCCCGGGAGAATTGCTTTTCTGGCTCGCGATCGAGCACGGCATCGATGAAGAGGCGACGCTTTTCGATTTCGGCATCGGAGACCAGCCCTACAAGCGCAGCTGGTGTAACCAGGAAACCGTGCAGCACGACATGCTCTTGCCGATCACCACCAGAGGTTCGGTGCTTTCATGGCTGCATCTGGCAGAGACCGGCATAAAGACAATGATCAAACGAGATCGGCGGCTTTATGCGCTGGCCCAACGCTTGCGCTCCCGCCGTGGCAGACAGGACTGAGAAGTTTTCAGGCGGCGCTGCGGTTGCGCGATGATGGCGACTGGCTGTCGTTCGGCTGTGCCATGACGAGAAGGTTGCGGAATCCGGCATCGGCATAGCTGACGACAAGCTCGGAAATCGCATTTTCCGTATAGCCCGGAACGGAAAGAATGATCTCCGTTCCATCCGTACGGACCAGACGTTTCAGGCTGGCGATATCCGCGGGGCCGCATTCGATCAGCACCAGGTCATAGGCATCGGAAAGCGCATCGATGATCATCGTCAGGCGATCGGCGGCACGCATGGCCCGTACCGGGTCGGATATGCCCTGCGGCACGATATGCGCCTCGGACAGGCGGTCGGGATGGATGGCCTCGCCGAATGCAGTTTCCCCGCAGAGAAGATCGGTGATCCCCTCCAGGCGGTCATGTTCGGCCATCAGGCGCGTCGGGCAAGCCGATCCGGTCAGATCGATGAGGACGACGGTACGTTCGGTTCCGGCCACGGCGCGCGCCAACATGACGCTGGCCGTCGAGCCCTCATCGCCACCCGGAGATACCGAGACGGCAACAGGCACGGCGTGACGCTGCAGATAATGGGCGACGGAGCCGATGGTGAAGCCTGTATCGATGGCGGGCGGCGTTTCAGCCTTTTCCGAGGTGGCTGGCTCCTGCATGGCAACCTCAACCGTTTTTACCGGTGGAGCCGCCACGGGTGCGGGCGGAACGACTGTGGTGCGGACTTCCGTCTTGCGCTCAACCACAGCCTTCGGCTCCGGCAGCGTCCTTGTCTCGGCCTTCACTTCATGCGAGACGATGGCGGGGGCCGGTGCGGCTTCGGCTGCCGGCGCCTCGACGCTCTTCTCCCGTTCCTGCACGGGCGCGGGCTCCGGCGAATCCTTTCGATTGATCGGCCTGAGCGCCCGGCCGCTGAACAGTTCCGAAATCATCACGATCAGGCAGCTGACGATCAGCGTGGCGAGCGTCACGACGACGACGATCGGAACGACCTTTGGGAAAAACGGCTCCGACGGTTCC
>DLSX01000233.1:41935-42265 GCA_002500765.1 Neorhizobium sp. UBA7851 | reverse complement strand
GCCGGTGTCGCATTGCCGTCCAGCCGGGAGGTCGCCTCACGGTAGCGGGCAAGATAGGTTTCGAGCAATTGCCGCTGGGCCGCCGCCTCGCGTTCCAGCGCGCGAAGCCCGACCTCTTCCTGCCCGGCACGGGCGGAATCGGCCTTCAACATATTGAGCTGGGCTATGAGCTGCTGCTCGCGCAGACGCGACACCTCGGCCTCGCTGTCCAGACTCGCCAGAACCTTGCGGGTCTCGCTGGCGATCTGCTGGCGGATTTGCGCAAGCTGCGCCCTGAGCCCCCTGATGCGGGGATGACCATCGAGAAGCGATGTCGCCTGATCGGAAATC
>DLSX01000233.1:0-41784 GCA_002500765.1 Neorhizobium sp. UBA7851 | reverse complement strand
GCCCAGCCGCTGGATGACCTGCGAACCGACGACATCCGCGATCGTATCCGGCGCGCGCCCGGCAGCGAGCGCGGTGCGGACGTTTTCCGCCCTCGCTTCGGCATTGGCGCGTTCGCCGCGCACGCGTGCCAGCTCGGTGGAAATATCGTTCAACTGCTGGCTGGAGAAGCTGCTGGTTTCGGTCGTCTGAAACAGGCCATTGCTGGAGCGATAGTCCGCAACCTTGCTCTCTGCCTCTCTCACCCTCTGCGTGAGGTTGGCGATCTCCGGTTCCAGCCATTTGGCCGTTTCCGAATGGGTATCGAGCTTCGCGCCGCTCTGCAGCTGCAGATAGACCTCGGCCATCTTGTTCGGAATCGCGGAGGCGAGAACAGGGTCGTGCGAGGAGAACTCGACCCCGATCACGCGCGAATTTTCGACCGCGTAGACTTCGAGCCGCTCACGGAATTTCTCCACGACGCGATCCTCAGGATCGAGCGCCATCGGATCAGGCTTCAGGCCTGCCATGACAAGAAGATCGGGCAGCGCGGATCGCGCGGCCGGGTCGAATTCCTTATATTGCGCAAGGTTGAGTTCACGCGCTACACGACGGATCAGATCCGTCGATTGCAGAAGCTGCGCCTGGCTGGTGATGTTGAGGCTGTCGAGCACGGGATCGTTGGCGGCAGCAGCCGCCTCTCCGCCCGTCAGATTGGGAGAACGGGATTCGATCAGAAGCCTTGTCTCAGCCTTATAGCTCGGCGTCATCATGCTGGTGATGGCGAGCGAGGCGACCGCGGCAAAGGCTGTAACGGCGATGATCCGACCCTTGCGCGCCCACACGGCGGCAATCACGCGGCCAAGATCGATATCCACGTCCTGGTAATTACCGCTGGCACCCGACATCGCATACTCCCCGTCTCAATCGAGCGGATGGTAAAGGACCATGGTAACCTCGTGGTTAATAGTCTTCTGTTTTCGGAACCACTGATTTTCCACCCCGCCTTTACCGGCCATTAACCCTAACAGATCCATAACGGATGAAATGGTATGAACAGCCGGAGCCTGATTGGGACATGGTCCTTGCCCGACGCAGAAAAGTGCAGAGCCGTAAGGTGCTGGCCGCGGCCATGGTCGCCACAGTCGCGCTTCTAAGCGGCTGCGTCTCCAGCCCGCCGCCGACGAAGGGTTTCGAGACCGCCGCATTGCAGCCCTACAGGCTGGATAGCGGTGACCGCCTGCGGGTAACCGTTTTCGAGCAGCCTGGACTTACCAATACCTATACCGTCGATCAGGCAGGCTATATTGCCTTCCCGCTGGTCGGACAGGTCGCGGCTCGCGGCCAGACGCTGCCAGCGCTCGAGGGTTCGATCGCAACCCGCCTGAAGAAGGGCTATCTGCGCGATCCGGATGTCAGCATCGAGATCGACCGGTACCGTCCCGTCTTCGTCATGGGCGAAGTCGGACGTCCCGGTCAATATTCCTATGTGCCGGGCATGACGGCGCAGAACGCGATCGCCATTGCCGGCGGCTTTACCTCGCGCGGCAACGAGCGGGACGTCGATGTGACACGCAAGGTCAACGGACAGGTGGCGACGGGACGGACCGTCATCACTGCCCCCATCCTTGCCGGCGACACGATCTATGTCCGCGAGCGCCTGTTCTGACCCAATATGTCGCCTCTCCCTCCCCTGCGCATCCTGCATTGTTTCCGCAATCCGATCGGCGGGATCTTTCGGCATGTGCGCGATCTGGTGGAAGAACACAGCGCGGCGGGCCATCAGGTCGGCATTCTGTGCGACAGCTCGACGGGCGGCGCCTACGAGGACGCGCTCTTCGAAACGATCAGGCCACGGCTTGCATTGGGGCTGACGCGGCTGCCGATGCGACGGGCCATATCGCCTTCAGACATGATCGCTCTTGCCAAGAGCTATCGGCATATCAAAAGTTTGCAGCCGGACATTCTGCATGGACATGGCGCCAAGGGTGGCGCAATGGCCCGGATGATCGGCTCAGTGTTGCGGGTCAACAGGTATCGCGTAGCCCGCGTCTATTCTCCGCATGGCGGCAGCCTGCATTTTTCGCGGTCATCGCTTTCCGGACAGCTCATCCTCAGGCTTGAGCGTTTCCAGGAAAATTTCAGCGACGCCATCGCCTTCGTCTGCGATTACGAGAGGCGGACCTACGAGGCCAAGGTCGGCAGACCGAGGCTGCATTCGCAGGTCATCTATAACGGCATCAACGAGGCGGAATTCGCTCCCGTCCCGCTTGAGCCCGAGGCCGCGGACTTTCTCTTCATCGGCATGATGCGCGACATGAAGGGACCCGACGTTTTCATTGACGCCTTCCTGCGCACCGAGCGACGGATCGGTCGACCTTTGACGGCCATGATGATCGGTGACGGTCCTGATGAGGACAAATACAGGGCGATGATTTCGGAACTCGGACTTGACCGGCGCATGCGGATGCTGCCGGCCATGCCCGCTCGCAAGGCGTTTGCCCTGGCAAGGACGATCGTGGTTCCCTCGCGGGCCGAGGCGATGCCCTATATCGTGCTGGAAGCGCTCGCCGCCGGAAAAGGCGTCATCGCCTCAAGGGTCGGCGGCATACCGGAAGTTCTGGGCGAAGACAGCGAAGCGCTTGTCATTCCGGGAGACGCACAGGACCTTTCCCGCATCATGACGGCCGCCGCCACGCAGCCGGACTGGCGCGCGCGCACCATGCCGAAACCCTCTGCATTCAAGGCCGTTTTCTCGGCTCCGGTCATGGCGCGCGACATACTCGGGCTCTATCGTGATGCCCTGCCGAGCGCCACGAAAACGCCGGCCTAAAGGCTTCCTTAGCATCTTCCTGATAAGCGATTCCTGATGATCTCCCCGATGACAAGCAGGAGACAAGGGACCGTTTCATGAGCGATTTCGGCAATCGGCAGAACCTGGACCTCGACGCATTGCGCCGCGGCGTTGCGGATGGCGGATCACATGATGATGGACCTGCTGCGCCCGTCGAGCTGAACCCGTTCGCCAAGCAGATCGCCGACCAGTTCCGAGACAGCAATTACTCGCCGACGATGCTGATCGGACAGTTCCGTCTGTTCGAGCTCGCATCGCTCCTCGCGATCGGCCTTTTTGCCTGCTACATGGAACCTGTTCCGGCGGACAGTCATTTTCTGGCGCGGTTCGCCGTAACCACGATCGGCGCGACGCTGACGGTGCTGTTGCTGCAGCTTGCCGATACCTATCTGATCCCTTCGATCCGCAATGCCCGACGCAATGCCATGCGGGTGCTCGGCGCATGGACGCTGGGATTTGCCATGACATATCTCGGCGTCTCGATCGCAGAGGGCGTTCTATATCCGACAGGAGCCGCGGCGATCTGGTTTCTGTTCGGCGCTGTCTTCCTGCTCAGTGAGCGTCTCCTGATCGCCTATGCCATCCGCAACTGGGCGCGTAACGGCGTGATGGAACGTCGGGCCGTCATCGTCGGCGGCGGCGAACCCGCCAAGCAGTTCATCCGCGCCCTCGAACAGCAGCCGGACAACGACATCCGCATCTGCGGCATCTTTGACGACCGTGGCAGTGAGCGTTCTCCGAGTGTCGTTGCGGGCTACCCCAAACTCGGCACCTTTGGCGAACTGGTCGAGTTCGCCCGGCTTGCCCGCATCGACATGCTGATCATCGCGCTGCCCGCAAGCGCCGAGGCGCGCATCCTGCAGCTTCTGCGCAAGCTCTGGGTCCTTCCCGTCGATATCCGGCTCGCAGCCCATACCAACCGCCTGCGCTTCAGGCCCCGCTCCTACTCCCATGTGGGTACGGTGCCGATGTTCGACCTGTTCGACAAGCCAATCCGCGACTGGGATTCGGTGGCGAAGCGCGCCTTCGACATCTTTTTCACGGTGATCGGGATCGCCACTCTATGGCCGGTCATGCTTGCCGCCGCAATCGCCGTCAAGGCCACATCCGAGGGGCCGATCCTGTTTCGGCAGAACCGGCACGGCTTCAACAACGAGGTCATCAAGGTTCTGAAATTCCGCTCCATGTATACGAATATGACCGACCAGACGGCGGTAAAGGCAGTGACAAAGGGGGATCCGCGCGTCACCCCGGTCGGCCGGTTCCTGCGCAAATCCTCGATCGACGAGTTGCCGCAATTGTTCAACGTACTGAAAGGCGAGCTTTCGCTGGTCGGCCCACGACCGCATTCGGTTCACGCACAGACGGGCGAGCGCAAATATGTCGATGTCATAGATAGCTATTTCGCCCGCCACCGGGTCAAGCCTGGCGTCACCGGCTGGGCGCAGGTCAAGGGGCTTCGCGGCGAGCTCGATTCGGATGAGAAGATCCGCGCCCGCACCCAGCATGATCTGGATTACATCGAGAACTGGTCACTGTTCTTCGATCTGAAGATCCTGTTCCTGACGCCGATCAGCCTTTTCAACACGGACAACGCGTATTGACCATGACCACGGCGGATCTCGAAAATCGGGCTTCGCGCCTCTCCGTCGCACAAATCACCCGGCTTCTCGGGGCCGGCCTGCTCGCCTTCGGTGTTTTCCTGTCGGGTTTCGTCATCTCGGAGCCGGCACCGTACGAACTGATCATGGTGGTGCAGGTCGCCATCTGGTTCGTGCTTGGCCTTCGTATTTCGCGCACCGTCTGCATGCTGCTTGCTCTGCTGCTGGTCTTCAATATCGGCGGCATGTTCTCCCTCACGGTGATGAACGACATGAGCGGCGCGCCGATGTATATCGCCGTCTCGATCTTCCTTGCGCTGAGTTCCGTCTTTTACGCTGCGATCATCGAAGACGACCCGAGCCGGTTCACGTTGATATTCCGCGCCTGGGTGGTTGCTGCGATCATCACCGCGCTGCTGGGCATCCTCGGTTATTTCAACGCATTTCCGGGCGCACATATCTTTACCCGCTATGATCGTGCGATGGGCGCGTTTCAGGATCCGAACGTGTTCGGGCCCTATCTCGTCGCGCCGATCCTCTACATGGTCTACCGGCTGCTGACGGGCCGTATCCTGGCGGCACCTTTCCTGATCGCCGGTATCCTCGTGCTGGTTCTGGGCGTATTTCTCTCCTTTTCCCGCGCGGCCTGGGGTCTGCTTCTATTCAGCGGCGTGGCACTGATCATCGTCATGCTTTTGAAAGAACGGACCACGGCCTTCCGCCTGAAGATCCTGACGATCTCCTCCATTGCGGCGGTGGTGCTCATCCTGGCGCTGGTGATCGCCCTTCAAATCCCCCAGATTTCCGACCTCTTCACCAACCGTGCCAAGCTGGTCCAGTCATATGATGGCGCGCGGTTTGGCCGTTTTGAGCGGCACCGGATCGGCTTCCTGATGGCGATGGAGCGGCCGCTCGGCATGGGGCCGATGGCATTCGGCAAGATATATGGCGAGGACGAACACAACATCTGGCTGAAGTCGCTGACGACCTATGGCTGGCTGGGGGCCGTGACCTATCAGATCATGATCTGGTCGACGATCTGGATGGGTTTCCGCTATCTGCTCAGGGAAAGGCCGTGGCAGCCCTATCTGATGATCTGCTGGGTGATGATCCTCGGGCACGCCCTTATCGGCAACGTCATCGACACGGATCACTGGCGGCATTTCTACCTGCTTCTGGGCCTGCTGTGGGGGTGCTACGCGCTGGAGCATCGGCATATGCGCCGGCAACGCACTTCGGCGTCGATGACGGCAGCTTGACTTCCGCCGCAGCCATTCCAGATCACATGGATGCTGACCACATCACAATTGCGCGCCGCCCGGGCCATGATCGGGATTTCGATAGAAGAGCTTGCCGAGGCTGCCGGAGTGGCCGACGATGCCATTCGCACCGCCGAGGCTTCGACCGGCAATGCCGAACCGGAACTGTCGAACAAATTGAAGCGCGTTCTCGAATCCCGCGGCATCATTTTCGTGGCCGCCGGACAGCAGGATTCATCAGGCCCCGGCGTGAGGCTGCATCAGCAGCCGCCCGATGAGGGTATCAGACCTCAAAACCTGAACGCCACGAATGACGATTAAATTCTTCAGATCGTACGGAACCATTTGACTTCTCACGCGTTTCTCCGCCGCAATCAATCTCGGGGACACGTATGGCTCGCAGCAACAATCTCTATCTCATTATCGGTGCACTGATCGTCGTGGTCGCTGGCCTCAGCTTCTACGTCTATCGCGAGGAGACAAAGCCGGAGGGCGTCTCGATCAGCATTGGTGAAAACGGCGTGAAGGTTCAAGAGAACTAAACGTAAAATTGCGCATATAAACTTAACTACATAAGCGCATCCTTATTTCACATTGCCTTCAGCAGGTCTCTGAACACGAAGAGGGGTTCACATGACATCGCATCTCAGCAGTGCCGACATCGAAGAAAAAGGCCTTAGGAAAGTGTGGAGCGTCGCCGATTTCGCCCGGCGCTATCGCCTCGACACAGATGAGGAGACAAGGTTGCTCAAGCTTCTCGGGCCTTTTGCCACTCAGCAGGAACTGTTGATGAACGCCAGCCGGGCACCGCGTTTCCGGTAGCAATTTATAGAGACAAGCTTCAGAAGCACTTGTGAAAGAGTGCTTCTCCTTCACCTATATCCATCCTTTATACTTAACCCGACACGAGCCCGGCCGCGGAACCTTAGCCCGTTCCGCTGGTTACTTCTCCATGGGTTATCAATGATGCGCGACAATCAGATGCTCGCGTGGAGGAGAAGAGATGTTCAATATAGGCTCTAAAATCTGGCTGGCGGCAGCCCTTTCCATCGCAGCGGCCCCGATCTTTGTCATGCCGGCGTCGGCTCAGGATGTGGAGTTGCGCATCGGTCCCGACGGCGTACGCCCCGTGATACGGGACCGAGACAGAAATTCCGATCGTTATGGCGAACGCGGCCGCGGTTGCAGTCCCGGTGAAGCCCGCGCCGCCGCCCGTGACGAGGGACTTCGCCGTCCTGAAGTCGTGCGCGTGACCTCGCGCAGCGTCACCGTGGAAGGCATGACGCGCCGCGGGCCCGACAGGATCACGTTTGCGAACCGACGCGGCTGCCCGATCATCTAGGACCGGATCGCCTCGAAGAAAATCATGTCCTGCCAAGCCTCAAGCGCATGGCGGGACTTTTTTGTTGGATGACGCGCAAGCGGCACCGTGACCGGGATTTTTCGCTTGCACCGGCAATGTCATGCCAGTATGGAAGTCTTGCTCTCGAAGCAGGTCGGAATGTAGCGCAGCCCGGTAGCGCACTTGACTGGGGGTCNNGGGTCGTGGGTTCGAATCCCGCCATTCCGACCATTTATCTCCCCCAAATCCAGAACATCGATTTAGTTTGGCGAACTCAAGATGGGCGAGATGAGATCGAAATTGCCGATCGCGTTGCGGATGTTCCCCTTCTGGCTTGCTTTATCCACCATCTTTTCGTCAGAAGCTTTTGCCGCCGATCCTGAGCGTGGCCAGCGTCTGTTCAAGGTCTGCGCCCCCTGCCATGCAATCGACAGCGACACCAACAAGACCGGCCCGCATCTGAAAGGTGTGTTTGGAAGGCCTGCGGGCAGTGTTGCCGATTTCCGCTACTCAAAGGCGATGTCCGAGGCGGGAGCGGCCGGCCTGATATGGGATGAGAAGGCGCTCGCGGATTTTCTTTCCAGCCCCAAGACTAAGGTGCCGAATAACAGCATGCGGTTCTGGGGAATGTGGTTCCAGTCCGAAATCGACGACCTGATCGCCTACCTCAAGGAGAAACCTTAAACCCCTTCCCTATTCAAAAAAATGCCGCCCCAGTCCGGAGCGGCATCGCTGATATGATGAAACGTCAGCCTATCAATAAGGCGAGTAGCACTGCTGACGCGGGCCGTTATAGGGCTGGAAGGTGTTGTCGTAAGCCCTGTAGGAACGGTAGCGCGAGTAGCACCAGTTGACGTGACTATTGCCACCGCCGACATAGCGACGCTGCGGCGGCGGTGCATAACGCGGCGCAGCCAATGCACCACCGATGATGGCGCCTGCTGCGAGGCCGCCGATAATCGCACCGGCATTCGAGTTATGACGGCGATGATCCCGCCAGCGACGATCGCCGTAATACCGACGATCACCGCGCCAGCGGCGATCATCACGCCAACGGCGATCAGAATAACGCGGGCTGTAACGGCGCCAGTCGCGGCGGTCTTCACGCCATTGCACCTTTTCCACCGCCTGCGACGTCTGCACGGTAGGCGCGGCTACCGTCGGAAATGCATTCGCGGGTGCGACGCCGGTCAAGGCGGTGACCGCGGATACCAGGATGATTGCAAGTTTGTTCTTCATCTCATTCTCCTTGGAATGTCTCCCTAGGTGAAATGATCTAACTTGCGTTCTGAACCAGAGGTGAACGGTAAAATTCCGGTGATCACAGATAGTTGTAGCGCCGGGTATGAACCCGTCAGCGCACCTGGTCGAGCAGGCGCTTGCATTCCAGAAGGTCGAACAGGGCTTCCTGAAGAAGGGCACGGTCCTCCTTGCCGACACTCGACTTTCCAATGGACACTTCCAGAGCATCATCATCACCGGACGAGCCGAAGCCAAAAAAGCGGCCGCTCGGCTTGACCTTCGGGCGGCCAAGAACCTGATCCTCGTCGGAACCGCCGACCTTCGGCTCCGCATGCTTTTCACCGCTGGAGGCAATGATCGCATCCATGGTGGCAACATCGCCCGATGCAATGGCGGCGACGAACTTGTTGCCATTCGTCTTCAGAAGCTTCTGAACACCCTTGATCGTGTAGCCGTGATCGTAAAGCAGATGGCGGATGCCCTTCAGCAGCTCGACATCTTCGGGCCGGTAATAACGGCGGCCACCGCCGCGCTTCATCGGCTTGATCTGGGTGAATCGGGTTTCCCAGAACCGCAAAACGTGCTGCGGCAGATCGAGATCATCTGCCACTTCGCTAATCGTACGGAATGCATCCGGACTTTTGTCCACGCTCAAACCTCCAGGCAGCGGCGGCGAAGCCGACTTACGGCGCAGGGTCGCGCACCAGATGCGCCGAAAAAACAGCCCTGCTAAAACTCATAGTCCACGCACCGCATTTTCCGAATAGCGATTCCAAGCTTCGGCGCGGTGCATGAAGACTACGCCGCGATTCCCACTTATCTCAATGGGTTGAAGCGACGGATTCAAGCATGTTCACAGGAATGAGGTAAAATAGGGGATCAGGCGACCGGAGCCGCGGACTTCTGCTTGGCCTTGCGGCTGGCGTGAGACTTCAAAATCCGCTGTTTCAGAACGTTGGAAGCCTTGAAGGTCATCACCCGGCGCGGAGAAATCGGCACTTCTTCACCGGTCTTCGGATTGCGACCGATGCGCTCGTTTTTCGATCGGACCTGAAAGGTCGCGAAGGAGGAAAGCTTGACGACCTCACCGCGAATGATCGCATTGCAGATCTCATCGATCACCGTTTCCACGAGCTCCGCCGATTCAGTCCGGGAAAGCCCAACCTTGCGAAATACCGATTCCGCCAAGTCTGCACGCGTCACTGTCTTTCCGGCCATGATCCCCGCCCAGTTTGCAAATTGATCTCGTCAAAGCCGCCCAAGACTATTTTGCTTGGCGACGAGGGTCAAGCACCTGTCGCCAATCAGTTATTTGTTCGAGGCGGGCGTGGCATCCCTACCAGCGGACGAGCACGGAGCCCCAGGTAAAACCGCCGCCCATCGCTTCGAGCATGACGAGATCGCCCTTCTTGATACGGCCATCGGCGAGAGCGACGGAAAGAGCCAGCGGAATGGAAGCCGCAGAGGTATTGCCATGCAGATCCACGGTCACCACCACTTTTTCCGGCGGGATGCCGAGCTTCTTGGCCGACGCGTCGATGATGCGGCGGTTGGCCTGATGCGGGACCAGCCAGTCGATATCTTCGGCCGTCGTTTCCGTCGCCTCGAATGCGCCCTCGATCACGTCAGTGATCATCGCGACAGCGTGCTTGAAGACCTCGCGGCCTTCCATGCGCAGGTGACCGACCGTTCCGGTCGAGGACGGGCCGCCATCGACATAGAGCTTTTCCTTGTGCGATCCGTCGGAGCGCAGCTTGGCTGTCAGGATGCCACGATCACTCGTGGTCCCCTCACCTTCCTGCGCCTCCAGGATGAGCGCGCCCGCGCCGTCACCGAAGAGCACGCAGGTGGTGCGATCCTTCCAGTCGAGAATTCGCGAGAATGTTTCAGCGCCGATCACCAAAGCGCGGCGCGCCATGCCGCCGCGAATATGCAGATCGGCCGTGGCCATCGCATAGACGAAACCGGTGCAGACGGCCTGCATGTCGAAGGCGTAGCCGTGTTCCATGCCGAGACGACGCTGGATGTCGACCGCCGTTGCCGGGAAGGTATTGTCCGGCGTCGAGGTGGCCACAAGAACGAGATCGATGTCGGCTGGCGTCAGCCCGGCATTGTCGAGTGCGGCGCGGGCGGCCTGCTCCCCGAGCGAAGCCGTCGTTTCGCCTTCACCTGCAATGTAGCGCTGCGTGATACCGGTACGCTGGACGATCCATTCATCGGTCGTATCGACAATGCTCTCCAAATCACGGTTGGTCATTACCCGTTTGGGGAGCGCTGCCCCATACCCGCGAACTACTGATCGGATCATTCTTTATCACATCCTATCGTCATGCAGCTTCAGGACCAGCCGGCGGCTGGTGCTTGGCATGGTAAAGTGTCAAATCCTGCGCGATCTTAGCGTTCAGGTCGTTGCGTGCCATGTCGTAGGCGACATCGATCGCCGCGGCGAAACCTTCGGCATTGGCGCCGCCATGGCTCTTGATGACGATGCCGTTAAGGCCGAGGAATACCCCGCCATTGACCTTGTTCGGGTCCATTTTCTCGCGCAGCCGATCGAAGGCTGGCTTGGCCAGAAGATAACCGACCTTGGCAAGGAAGGTGCGCGACATCGATTCGCGCAGAAGCGTGGCGATCTGACGGGCCGTGCCTTCTGCCGTCTTCAGGGCTATATTGCCGGTGAAGCCCTCGGTCACGACAACGTCTACCGTGCCCTTGCCGATATCGTTGCCCTCGACAAATCCCTGATAGGAAATGGTCGAAAGGTTCGCTTCGCGAAGCAGGCGGCCGGCTTCCTTGACCTCTTCCTGCCCCTTTACCTCTTCAACGCCTACGTTGAGAAGGCCGACGGTCGGACGATCGACCTCGAACAGGGCGCGCGCCATGGCGCCGCCCATCAAGGCGAAATCGAGAAGCTGCTGGCTGTCCGCACCGATCGTCGCGCCGACATCGAGAACGATGCTTTCACCTTTCAGCGTCGGCCAGATACCGGCGATTGCCGGGCGTTCGATATTGGCCATAGTGCGCAAACAGAACTTTGCCATGGCCATCAGGGCGCCGGTATTGCCAGCCGAAAGGCAGACGTCGGCCTCGCCGAGCTTTACCGCCTCGATAGAACGCCACATGCTCGAAACGTAACGGCCGCGCCGCAGAGCCGCACTCGGCTTTTCGTCCATGGCCACTGCGACTTCGCACTCGTGGAAAGTCGAGCGGTCGCGCAGCTTCGGATATTTGGCAAGCCACGGTTCGCATTCGGCCTTCAATCCATAGATTATGAAGGTTGCTTCGGGATGCCGGTCAAGAGCCTTCGCTGCACCGGGTATGGTAACCTCGGGACCGAAATCGCCCCCCATGGCATCCAGAGAAATTCTGATCACGCGTATCTGATCCTTAAATCTTCGCCCAGAAGGACAAGGCACTTTTCCTGCCCAACGGTCGCCGCCAGCATCCAGGCCACGCTCATGCGTGGCCGACCCGGCGAAATCGTGGCCAAAATATAGTTTTCGCCGCCGCTTACAACAGGCCTAGTCTTTTTTCCAGTCCTTGAGGGCCGCGAACGGATTGGGCCGGTCGCTCTTGGCATCGGCGGTGCTCTCGATATGGTCTGAAAATTCCACCCCCGGCTTGCGGGGATAGGGATCGATCGCCATCGCCGCAAACTCCGTGATTGCCTCGCCGATATCGATCGAATCTCCCGCAAATTCCTCCGGAAGATCCGGGCCGTCAGGATCGAGCACCATTTCGGCTGCGTCCTTGGCAACGACGCGGGCAAGCTTCGATCCCTCGGGTACGAAAATCTGTTCGAATTCCTCGTCGATTTTCGAAACCACCGGCTCTAGGGTCACGACGCAAGCCTGGACAATCTCCGCCTGAACCTGGCCCTTGACGCGGACGCCGTCCTTTTTCCAGCGCGACAGGTAGACTTCCGCCTTGAGTGACTTCACCTCCAGCACCTGCCACATCTCGGCAAGTTCCTGGCGCTCGCGATCATCGGCGGAGACTTTGACCGTCACCGGATTGGCGGAGATGTTTCCGACCTTGACGGGATAGGAGAATGGCGGCTTTGCGCCCATATTGTTATCGTTTTTCATCTTTCCTCACTTCTCCCGCGTCAGCCGCTTACGGGCGCCGGGATAGCCGCGCTGCCGCGGGCAATATCATCTTCCGAGGTTGCGGCGAGATGCCGCTCCGCCTTGGCCATCCATGATGCCAGTCGCGCCATGTCCGGCGCAGACTGGTTTTCCGGATATATGTTGCGGGCGAGGCTTTTCGCCAACTCTTCCAGATCGCCGGCATCGAGCGCCCTGGCATATGTCTCGAGCCGCCCATAAAACATGCCGGCGAGTTTCTTCATGCGTTTCGGCACGCCCTGGTCGCCGATGCCGAGTTCGCGGATAGAATGGTCGAGATCCTGAAAAAAGGCGTCGACGATCTCCTGCGCCAGTTCCTGCCCGCTCGTGCCGGATTTCGCCGTGCGGCGAAAAAACAGGATCATCACGATCGACACCATTTCGTAGCGACCCATGACCGTGTCGGGCACACCGAGATCGCTGTAGAAAAACGGCGTGCGGGCGGCGGCGGTCAGAGCAGCGTATTGCCGCTCGACAATGGCCTGATTGTGTTTTTTCTTTTTGAATAGCCCGAAGATCATCGATAAGTCCCGCGAATGACCGGGCCCAATGTTGCATGGAAACGAAAGCTGGTTTACCGAAGCAGGCGCGAATTGCAATGCCGTTCGGCCGGGGCCGCAGACGGGATGCGTTCGATCCGTAAAACGTTTGGCATTGCAGGGCCCGTCCCCGGAATAGCCACAATGGTGATGAACAGCAGAAGTCCGGTCATGCGCCGGTCTCGTTTACCTGGGGGATCCCGTTGAAGAAGCGGACAGTCGAGTACGGAATGAATTTTCTGAATAAAACCGCCATCAGCCTGGTACTTATCGCTTCCGTCACCGCTGCCGGCTGCACGTCGATGGATATCGGCGACACCATGTATAACGGCTATGTGATCGACCAGAAGTCTCTGGCTCTGATCCCGGAAGGTTCGAGCCGCGAACAGGTCCTGCTGACGATGGGCACGCCATCGACGACGGCGACCTTCGATTCGGAAGTGCTCTATTACATTTCCCAGCGACGCGAGCGCTCGGCCGCCTTCATGAAGCCGAAGCTGGTCGAACAGACGGTTCTGGCCATCTACCTGAACAAGGATGGCGTAGTCGCACGCAAGGCAAATTACACGCTTCAGGACGGCAAGGTGTTCGACACCATCTCGCGCACGACGCCGACCGGCGGTCGCGACCTTACCTTCCTGCAGCAGATCCTTTCCGGCGGCGGCGGCGCCGGCGGCGCGGGCGCGGCAGCAATGCGCAGCCTGCTCAGCAACTAAGACAGACATCAGATGCAAAGAAGCCCGCGGATCGCTCCGCGGGCTTCTTTCGTTTCGATAGGTCGGCGCATCAACCGGCGAGGATGGCCAGCAGCAGCAAAGCCACGATGTTGGTGATCTTGATCGCCGGGTTGACGGCGGGGCCTGCCGTATCCTTGTAGGGATCGCCCACCGTATCGCCGGTCACCGAGGCCTTATGTGCGTCAGATCCCTTCAGGTGACGCTGGCCATCCTTGTCGACGAAACCATCCTCAAAACTCTTCTTGGCATTGTCCCAGGCACCGCCGCCCGAGGTCATGGAAATCGCAACGAACAGGCCGTTGACGATCACGCCGAGAAGCGAGGCACCGAGTGCGGCAAAGGCGGACGCCTTGTCACCACCGGAAATCATCAGGACGCCGAAATAGACGACGATCGGCGCCAGAACGGGGAGCAGCGAGGGAATGATCATTTCCCGGATCGCTGCCTTGGTGAGGATGTCGACGGCGCGGCCGTAATCCGGCCGGTCCGTACCCTGCATGATGCCCGGCTTGTCGCGGAACTGGCGGCGGACTTCCTCGACGATCGAGCCGGCAGCCTTGCCGACTGCCGTCATTGCAATACCGCCGAACAGGTACGGAATGAGGCCACCGAAGATCAGGCCGGCAACGACGTAAGGGTTGGCGAGACTGAATGAGATTGCGCCAACGCCCTCGAAATAAGGATATTGCTGCGGATTGGCGGCAAAATACTGCAGGTCGTTGGAATAGGCGGCAAACAGGACGAGAGCGCCGAGACCGGCGGAACCGATCGCATAACCCTTGGTGACCGCCTTGGTGGTGTTGCCGACGGCATCGAGCGCATCGGTCGACTTGCGGACTTCCGGCGGAAGGTGGGACATTTCAGCGATACCGCCGGCATTGTCGGTGACCGGGCCGAAGGCGTCGAGCGCGACGATCATGCCGGCAAGGCCGAGCATGGCAGTGACGGCGATACCGGTGCCGAACAGGCCGCCGAACTGGTAGGTCGCGATAATGCCGCCGACGATGACGATTGCCGGAAGCGCCGTCGATTCGAGCGAAACGGCGAGGCCCTGGATAACGTTGGTGCCGTGTCCGGTTACCGAAGCCTGGGCAATCGAGTTGACCGGACGCTTGTTGGTACCGGTGTAGTATTCGGTGATGACCACGATCAGCGCAGTTACGACCAGACCGACCAGACCGCAGACGAAGAGGCTGGTGCCAGTGATTTCCTTGCCGGCAACGGTGCCGATCACGCCCCAGCCAACCGTCATCGACGTGGCGATCGCCAGGCCGAAGATGGAAAGAACGCCGGTTGCGATGAGGCCCTTGTAGAGTGCGCCCATGATCGAGCCGTTGCTGCCGAGTTTGACGAAGAACGTGCCGATGATCGAGGTCACGATGCAGACGCCGCAAATGGCCAGCGGATAGAGCATCGCCGATTCGAGGACCGGGGCGCCGGCAAAAAAGATCGCCGCAAGCACCATGGTCGCGACAACGGATACCGCGTAGGTCTCGAACAGGTCTGCCGCCATGCCGGCGCAATCCCCGACATTGTCGCCGACGTTATCGGCGATCGTTGCCGGGTTGCGAGGATCGTCTTCCGGAATACCGGCTTCGACCTTACCGACGAGGTCCCCACCGACATCGGCGCCCTTGGTGAAGATGCCACCGCCGAGACGGGCGAAGATCGAGATGAGCGACGCCCCGAAGCCTAGGGCCACCAGCGCATCGATGACCTCACGCGAACTGCCTGCGTGGCCGAGACCGGAGGTCAGCACCCAGTAGTAGATCGAGACACCGAGCAATGCGAGACCGGCAACCAGCATGCCGGTGATGGCGCCGGACTTGAAGGCGATATCAAGGCCTGCGGCAAGGCTGTGGGAAGACGCCTGTGCCGTGCGGACGTTGGCCCGAACGGAGACATGCATGCCAATAAAACCTGCGGCGCCGGACAGAACCGCACCGATTATGAAGCCCAAGGCGGCCGTGCCGGACAAAAGCAGCCATGCAAGGATGGCAACGACGACGCCGACTATGGCGATCGTCAGATACTGGCGTGCGAGATAGGCCTGCGCCCCTTCGCGGATATAGCCCGCGATTTCCTGCATGCGCTCGTTGCCCTGATCGGCGGCGAGAACGGAACGCGTCGCCCACACGGCATAAATGATCGACAGCAGACCGCAGACGATCACACTCAAAATGACTGTCATACTACTTTCCTCTCCCTATCCACCGGGCCGAAAAACCCCGGTCGCGCATCTTCCATGCGGTCGCGCTCCCCTCCCAAGGATGCGTTGCCGCCATGCGAAGACGAGATTGCGGTGGAGATGAAATGACGTCAAGCCCTGTGCGGACAAGGGCTCAAATGGACGCAGGTTGTAATATGAGTCGACACTCGCCTACGACGATTTGGTCGGTGAACGCCTGAACAGAAGGGCTGCGATCAACAGAAGGCAGATGACTGCAACCGGCCAGATGACCATGTTGATGAAGGACCAGCCCCAGGTGACGAAAACCTTGCCGGAGGAAAAGGACGACAGCGCCACCGTGCCGAACAGCACGATATCGTGAAAACCCTGCACCTTGTCGGCTTCATGCGGGCGATAGCTGGACGAAACGATCGCGGTCGATCCGATGAAGCCGAAATTCCAGCCGATGCCGAGCAGAACGAGAGCACCCCAGAAGTTCCAGAGCTCGATGCCGAGATGCGCAACGACAGCGCAGCCCATCATCACGAAAATGCCGGCGGCGACCACCTTTTCGGCGCCGAAGCGGGAGATCAGCGAACCGGTGATGAAGCTCGGACCGAACATGGCAAGCACATGCCACTGGATGCCGAGCGTCGCCATTTCCGGCGGGAAACCGCAGCCGATCACCATCGCAAGCGGCGCGCCGGTCATGACGAAGGTCATCAGCGCATAGATGCAGATGCCGCAGATCATTCCGGTGAGGAAGCGCTGCGTCAGAACGATCTCCTTCAGCGGCCTCGCGGGTTCGGAGCCCTGGGGCGCAGCCTTCGTCTCGGGAAGGCGAAGGAAGGCGAGGATGCCGATCGCAACGAGACTCATCGGAATGAGCGCGATGAAGGCGCCGGCAAACGTCACCGGCGCAAACCAGTCCTTTGCCCAGATGACGATCTGCGGGCCGAGGACCGCCGAGACGATACCGGCACCGAGAATCCAGGAGATTGCCTTGGGCTTGTAGGAAGACGGCGATGCGTCGGCTGCTGCGAAACGGATCTTCTGGGTGAAGCCCGAGGATGTGCCGATGAACAGAAGCGCCAGCGCAAACAACCAGAAGCTTTCGCGGAAAAGCGCGATCGCGGCGAATGCGCCGCCGGCCGCGCCGATCAGGCACCCGGCCGTGAAGGCTTCACGGCGACCGAGAAAACGCGACAGGATCGCAATGACGACTGCTCCGCAGGCTGTTCCGACATTGAAGGCAGTGATGGGAGCGGTCGCGAGCGACTTGTCGTCGCCGAGCAACTGGTATCCGGCAAGCGAGCCGATGGCGATAGACAGAGGGGCCGCCGATCCGAGGATCGCCTGGCTGGCTGCCAGAAACGCGACATTGCGGCGGGCGGCGCGCATCTGCGTCTGAAGCCCGTCCACCACACCGTCCATGTCTGCCACCCTGTTATTTTTTGTCGCCGCGGACCTGTTTAGCGATCCGGTCGAGAACCGCATTGACGATGCGCGGTTCGTCTTCCTCGAAGAAGGCGCGGGCGATCTCGACATATTCGGTGACGATGACCGGAACAGGAACATCCTTGCGCTCGAGAATTTCGAACGTGCCGGCGCGCAGGATGGCGCGGAGCGTCGAATCAAGACGCGAAAGCGGCCAGTCTTCCTGCAGCGAGGAACGGACGATCGGGTCGATCTTCGTCTGGTCGCGCACAACGCCCGCAACGATGGAGCGGAACCATGACGGATCGGCCTTTAGATAGGTGTCTCCATCAAGTTCCTGACCGAGACGATGGGCTTCATACTCGGCCACCACTTCCAAGACGCCGGTGCCGCCGATATCCATCTGGTAGAGCGCCTGCACGGCTGCGAGACGGGCTGCGCCACGCTGGTTGACGGGCTTGATCTGCTTTTCCTGTTCGTTCGACATCAGCGTGCACCGTTCAGCTTTTCGCGCACGGCGATCATGGTCAGCGCGGCGCGGGCAGCAAAGCCGCCCTTGTCCTTGTCCGAACGACGGGCACGCGCCCAGGCCTGATCGTCGTTCTCGACGGTCATGATGCCGTTGCCGATCGCAAGCGATTCCGACACGGCGAGATCCATCAGCGCGCGCGAGGATTCATTCGAAACGATATCGAAGTGATAGGTCTCGCCGCGGATGACCATGCCGAGCGCAACAAAACCGTCATATTCGGTGCCGCCGTTTTCGGACGCATCGAGCGCCATGGCGATGGTCGGCGGAATTTCCAGCGCACCCGGTACCGTGATCACGTCATAGGTCGCTCCCGCCTCCTTCAATGCCGAGGTCGCGCCGTCAAGCAGTGCGTCGGCCATATCGTCATAGAAGCGTGCTTCTACGATCAGGATGTGTGGAGCGGTTTCGAGGGACATGGATCACCTTAAGATACGTGTATACGGTCCGGCAAACGCGGACTGGGTAGCATGGCGCGGTCAAAACACGCCCTGAGGCGCTTGGCAAGCGATTTTGCGGGAACGAGGCCTGCATACCGGGAATAGGATCATCCGAGAGCGGCCCGAAATACTTTCCAAATCCCGGCTCGGATCATCTCTATAGCCAGTAGTTAATTATCTGTTAAACTAAAGAAACAAAGCGTATCACTCTTGCCAGCTTCGTTTTATTAGACATCTATTATCCGACGCATAGATGCAGGTGGATAATGGAAAAGCACTGTTTCCAGATGGATGAGATGGACGACCTGCTGCTGAAGATATCGATGGCCCGGGGTCTGGAAGAGATCATGACCGTGGTCAGGCAATCTGCGCGCCCTCTGATCGGCGCCGATGGCCTCGCATTCATCCTGCGTGACAAGAACCAATGCTACTATGTCGACGAGGATGCCATCCAGCCGCTGTGGAAAGGGCAACGTTTCCCGATGGAGGCATGCATATCCGGCTGGGCGATGCAGCATTCCGAAGTTGTCGTAATCGACGACATTACCAGGGATCCGCGCATTCCGCAGGACGCCTATCGCCCGACCTTCGTGAAAAGCCTCGCGATGGTGCCTTTGCGACCGGGTGATCCGCTGGGTGCGATCGGTGCCTACTGGGCAACGATCGGGACGCCGTCGGACGACAGCGTCTACCGGCTGCAGCGGATCGCCAATACCGCGGCAGTCGCCATGGCCAATGTTGCGTTGACGAACTCGCTTGCCGAAGCCAGGGACGAAGCGGCGCGCGCTCGCGATGCGATGATCCTCGCCATGGCGTCGCTTGCCGAAACGCGCGACCATGAAACCGGCGACCATATCCGCCGTACGCAGCATTATGTGCGGGTGCTGGCGGAAGCGCTCAACCGGCGGGAGCCGGAAACGAAGGGGCTCGATGAGGAATTCGTCGATCTTCTCTACAAGTCGGCACCGCTCCACGACATAGGCAAGGTCGGCATTCCGGACCGCATCCTGCAGAAGCCGGGACGGCTCGACCGGGCGGAATACGATATCATGAAAACCCATGCCGATCTCGGGCGCACCGCGATCGCCACTGCCGAGCGCTATATCGGATCGAGCAATCCCTTCCTCAGCCTCGCCAAGGAAATCGCCCATTGCCATCATGAGAAATGGGATGGGACCGGCTATCCGCGCGGCCTGAAGGGCGAGGATATTCCGCTTGCGGGCCGCATCATGGCCGTCGCCGATGTCTATGACGCGCTGGTATCGGAGAGGGTCTACAAACCCGCGATGAGCCATAGTGACGCGGTTACCATAATCACCGGCGAGAGCGGCAAGCATTTCGATCCGGCAGTCGTTGCCGCCTTCGGCGACGTGGCTCCGCAATTTGCGGAAATCCATCGCCAGTTCTCACAGCCTGTCTGAAGTATAATAGGCCTCAGACCTTGGCAGGAAATTCCGCCAGTCGGGCCGCGTAGCGGGCCATCGTATCGACTTCGAAATTGACGAAGTCGCCGGGTTTGCGATCACCCCAGGTGGTGACGGCCAACGTATGGCGAATGAGCAGGATATCGAAATCCGTGCCGTTGACCGCGTTGACGGTGAGCGACGTACCGTCGAGCGCAACGGAGCCCTTGGGCGCAACGAAGCGGGCCAGCTCTTCCGGAGCACGAAGGGTAATGCGCACCGCCTCGCCTTCCGGCTCGACCGCCAGGATTTCGGCCTTGCCATCGACATGACCGGAAACAATGTGGCCACCGAGCTCGTCGCCGATCTTAAGCGCCCGCTCGAGATTGATCCGCGTGCCCTGGGTCCACGACGAGATCGTCGTCAGGCGCAAAGCCTCTTCCCAGGCTTCCACTTCAAACCAGCGTTCGTTGCTGCCATCCTCGGGAAGCGTGGTCACAGTCAAGCAGACGCCGCCATGGGCAATCGAGGCGCCAAGATCGATCGTTTTCGGGTCGTAATTTGTGGCGATACGAAGCTTCACGCCCTCGTCCAGGGCCGTAAGCTCGGAAACCGTGCCAATATCGGTGACAATACCCGTAAACATCAAAAGTCTCTTTCATATTCGAAACTGCGGTCGGGGCCAAAATGCTCCTGCCGCACGCATTGAAACCCTGCAGGAATATCGGAAGGCGTGGCCGGCGATTCAATACCACCGGTACCGACGACAAGTTCGGATTGCGCGAGAACAAGTCGATCCACCAAACGAGCCTCAAGGAAACTGCGGGCAACATGGGCTCCACCCTCGACCATGAGAGAAGAAATTCCGCGCGTGGCAAGGTTGGCAAGGAGATCGCCCAGATCTGCCGCCTGCAGAACCTCAACGCCGGCGGACATCAAGGCACGCAGGCGCTCTTCATTGGCAGGATGGGTATCGCAGAAAGGATCGGTGACGGCCACCACCGGCACGGTTCCGGTCGACTTCACCAGTTTCGAGGAAAGCGGCAGCTCCAGCCGACGATCAAGAATGATCCTGAGTGGCGAACGGCCCTCTAACCCCGGCAAGCGGACGGTCAGTTCGGGATCGTCCACTAGCGCCGTGCCGATACCGACAAGGATCGCATCGTTCTCGGCACGCATCATATGCACCTGGGCTCGGGACTGTGGCCCGGTGACGACCAGTTCCTCGCCCTTGCGGCCCAGCATGCCATCTGCGGAAACGGCAAGTTTGAGAGTCACATAGGGCAGTCCCCTCGTCTGGCGCGAGAGGTAGGCGGCAAGTTCCCGACACCCTTCATCTTCGAGCAGTCCGGTCTCGACGGTGATGCCGGCTTCACGCAGAATGCCGAAGCCACGGCCGGAGACGCGGGGATCGGGATCGTTGAGGCAGACGACGACACGGGAGACACCTGCGGCGACAAGGGCGTTGGCACAGGGCGGCGTGCGTCCATAGTGGGAGCAAGGTTCAAGAGTGACGTAGACCGTGGCTCCCCTCGCGCGTTCACCGGCAACAGCGAGCGCCTGCGTTTCCGCATGGGGCCGACCGCCAACGGCAGTCACGGCCTGACCGACGATCGCACCGTCCTTGACGACGATGCAACCGACGGAAGGATTGGTTGCCGTCAGACCGGCATGCCACCGCGACAGCCGCAAGGCGGCTGCCATGTAGCGCCGGTCTTCGGCAGCGCTCGTCAAGAGCCCTCTCCGGATTCAAGCCCCGGATCGCGGGCAAGCTTGGCATTGATCTCCTCGATCACCTTCTCGAAATCCTCCGCGTGGGAGAAATCGCGATAGACCGAGGCATAGCGAACGAAGGCAACGTCATCGAGGCTTTTCAGGGCTTCGAGAACCTGAAGGCCGATCTGTTCGGACGAGATTTCCGCCTCGCCCGAGCTTTCCAGACGGCGAACGATGCCGGACACGGCACGTTCGATGCGGTCGGCATCGACCGGCCGCTTGCGAAGCGCAATCTGGAAGGAGCGCACCAGCTTGTTGCGGTCGAAAGGCGCCTTGCGACCAGTCTTCTTCAGCACCATCAATTCGCGCAGTTGCACGCGCTCGAAAGTGGTGAAGCGACCGCCGCAATCCGGGCAGATGCGGCGCCGCCGGATGGAGGTGAAATCCTCCGCCGGACGACTATCCTTGACCTGGGTATCTTCAGAGCCGCAGAAAGGGCAGCGCATCGGCTCTCCTTAGAGGTAAGGGTACATCGGGAAACGGTCCGTCAGGCCGACGACCTTTTCGCGAACAGCCGCTTCCACGGCAGCGTTGCCCTCATCGGAATTGGCCGTCTTCAGACCGTCGAGAACTTCGACGATGAGATTGCCGATTTCCTTGAACTCGGCTTCCTTGAAACCGCGCGTGGTGCCGGCCGGCGTGCCGAGACGGACACCCGAGGTGACGAACGGCTTTTCAGGATCGAACGGGATGCCGTTCTTGTTGCAGGTGATGTAGCCGCGGCCGAGAGCAGCCTCGGCGCGCTTGCCAGTGGCGTTCTTCTTGCGCAGGTCGACCAGCATCAGATGGTTGTCGGTGCCGCCCGAGACGATATCGAGGCCGCCGGCAACCAGCGTTTCCGAGAGAGCCTTGGCGTTTTTGACGATCTGGGCTGCGTAATCCTTGAATTCCGGCTGAAGCGCTTCACCGAAGGCAACGGCCTTGGCGGCGATGATGTGCATCAGCGGGCCGCCCTGCAGGCCAGGGAATACGGCCGAGTTGAACTTCTTCGCCAGATCCTCGTCGTTCGTCAGGATCACGCCACCGCGCGGGCCACGCAGCGACTTGTGGGTCGTGGTCGTGGCAACGTGGCAATGCGGGAACGGCGACGGATGCTGGCCACCGGCAACGAGGCCAGCGATATGCGCCATGTCGACCATGAGGTAGGCGCCGACTTCGTCAGCGATCTCGCGGAAACGCTTCCAGTCCCAGATACGGGAATAGGCGGTGCCGCCGGCGATGATGAGCTTCGGCTTGTGTTCGCGTGCCTTGGCGGCAACGTCGTCCATGTCGAGCAGGTTGTCGTCTTCACGCACGCCGTAGGAGACGACGTTGAACCACTTGCCGGACATGTTGACCGGCGAACCGTGGGTCAGGTGTCCTCCGGAATTCAGGTCGAGACCCATGAAGGTGTCGCCCGGCTGCAGCAGCGCGAGGAAGACGGCCTGGTTCATCTGCGAACCGGAGTTCGGCTGGACGTTGGCGAAGTTGACGCCGAACAGCTTCTTGGCGCGCTCGATCGCAAGTTCTTCCGCGATATCGACGAACTGGCAGCCACCGTAGTAGCGCTTGCCCGGGTANNCGCTTGCCCGGATAGCCTTCGGCATACTTGTTGGTCATGATCGAGCCCTGCGCTTCGAGAACGGCGCGAGAGACGATATTTTCGGACGCGATCAGCTCGATCTCGTGGCGCTGACGACCGAGCTCCTTCTGGATCGAGCCGAAGATTTCCGGATCGGTTTCGGCAAGCGGGCGGGAGAAGAAGGCTTCGGTATGCGACATGGACGAGGCTCCTCGAACGGGATGGCAAGCGATGTGACGCGTCTTAGCGTCCCGCCCCGCCTAGAGCAATACGAAGAGCGACATTTGCACGCTCTACCGCGGTCCCCGCCTGCACGATCTTACTTCACTGCCGCAAGTCAGGTCTTCAGGCCGAGAAAATGGAAGGCAGGAGCAGGCTGAAACTCCTTGGTCGCATTGCCTGAAAAGGTGTGATCCTGATTCTCCCCGAGATCAAGCCGCAGCACCCTGCCCGTCCCGGCTGAAAAATCGATCGCCTTGAGGTCGATCCAGAACGTGTTCGGCGTGAGCGCGGATTCGAAGAAATAGAGCTTGCGCTTGTGGTCGAAAACCGTGCGCCAGCGTGTCGAGGAGATATTCGGCTCTTCGGGCGTATTGAGGCCGAACGGCACCGAGACATTGCGGATGACGCTGAAGACGCTGGCGACCGCACGGTTCGGGTCCTCGAACTTCGGAATGGCGTTGACGTAAAAGGAGGCCCGGGCGAAGCGATCTGCCGCGCGATTGGTACCGGGCAGCATGACTGTGCCGCCGATCTGTTTCCAGTATGCATTCAGCGCCAATTGCTGATCGAAGATCGGCGAGTTCGTCATGACCTGATATTGGCGGTCATGGTGGATGACCTGCCTGCCGCCGATATATTCGACGATGGCACTGTCACCGGATGCGTCCGACATGGACAGGTGAAGCGTTGTCAGGCGGGCTTCGCCCGGAACGCTGTCGGAGACGATGGTGAACGGCTCTTTTTCGAGCGCCGTGATCGCTTCTTCGACCGTCGCGAAATTATCGAGCACATATTGCGCCCAGGCGGCGATCGTCAGGCCAGGCTTGCTGTCCTTACCGAAAGGCGGATATTCGGATTCGACAAGCCAAAGCAGGTTCGCGGACAACCCCGCCTCGTTCACGCCATCGGTCGTCGAAACATCGTAGCCGGTGGCAACGACACTTCCGTATTTCGATGTCCATCTGATCGAATTCGGCCCGGCCTCCCCCGTCCGCTGCGCGCCCTTGGGCAGGACATAGAGATTGGTCATCACATCGCTTTTCCAATCCATGGAACGCGCCGTGATGATCTGCCCGTCGAAACCATGATAGACGAATCGGGTGCAGGCCTCGGCCACATTGGCAAGGCTAAGACTGGACACGCACAAGGCGATCGCGGCGGCCCGAAAGGCCTTAGCTGGCGAGAACGTCATCACTCACTCCTTACATGAATGGACAAGGGCGATAATGGACAAGAGCGATCAAAAGCGCATGGACAGCCCGACCACCGGGCCGTGCTGGGTCACATCCCAGCGGAACTTGTTCACGCCGGTAAAATCGTCGTTTTCATAGTCCTGATAAAGCGCCCGATAACCGGCCCGCAAAATGGTGGGGCGTCCCATCATCATGGTGCGATAGCCGAGATAGGCCTGCGCGTTGACGCTCAACCGAGAGCCGACACCAAAACCACCGACATCGGCTTGCGCAAACAGGTTCCAGCGCTCCGTCAGATCGGCATTCATGCGCAGGCCGATGAAAGGGTCGGTCCAGTCCGCGCTTTTCGATGCGCTCAGCCCAAGTACGGAAGCATCGGCCTCGAGTTTCGTCCAGCGCACTCCTGCGGTCGGCTCTATCGACAGGGTTCGCGGACGGGCAAAAACCGTTTCTCCGCCAAGCTCTATCTCATAGGCCTTGAAGAAGGCGCCGGCAGCGAGCGACGTCGTTCTTATCTTGAGGCCGATTTCGTTGCTCAGCAGTTCTTCATCCTGCGAGGTACGGACATGCTGGGCATCAACGTAAAAGCCCCATTGCCCGTTCGTTACCTCGATATTGCCCATCAGCACGAAATCGAGATGATCGAGAACATCGGAAAACGGCACGTCGACATCGGTACTGAAACCCGCGAGAGACGCATCGCCTGTCAGCGAGGCCGCCCAGGCATAGGGACTGACGATCACCGCCCATTCCCGCTCGGATATCGTCTTTTCGGCCGCCATCCGCGTCTGGTCGAAATCGGCCGCATTGGCGGCGTTAGACGCGAGCAACGAGGCAGCGGCCAGCAAAGCAACGCTACCGACAAGCAACTGGCATCGGGTCATCGGCCATCTCCGCCCCAATCGGAGATTGCAGATTAGCTTCAACTGAAGTGAAATCAACCCCAAAGCGGATGACAGGTCATGTTCGCGACAATGCCCGATGCAGAGGCTGCAAAGCACAAAGGCCGGGCTTTTGCCCGGCCTTTGTGCTCCAACTCTTCACAATAGCTTATTGCGGCAGCATGTCGCTTTCGGTGATGGCACCCTGGCGCTGCTCGATGCCGGTCGTGGTCTGCAATGCAAGTTCCTGATTGCCATCCTTCTGATAGATGTCGTCGCGGAACTGCACCACCTGGTCCTTCGCCGACCACGCCGTGACGTAGACGATATAGACCGGCACTTCCTGTGCAAGCTTGATCGGGTTGTTCTGGCGAGCAGCAATAACACGCTCGATATCCTGACGCGACCAGCCCGGCGTGTCGCGCAGCAGCCAGGTGAGCATGTCGCGGACGTTCTGGATACGCATGCAGCCGGACGATTCGAAACGCATCAGCTTGTTGAACAGGCCCTGCTGGGGCGTATCGTGCATGTATTCGTTGTTCGGATTGTGGAAGTTGATCTTCGTCGACGCCATGGCGTTGATCTTGCCCGGATCCTGGCGGAACATGAAGTTCGGCGCCTTGGGCGCGAACCAATCGACCGTCTCCGGTGCCACTTCCTGGCCGCGACCATCGATGAGGCGGATATTGTTGCGCGTCAGATAGGTCGGATCCTTGCGCATCAGCGGAACGATGTCCTTTTCGACGATCGAACGCGGCGCGGTCCAGTAAGGGTTGAGGATGACTTCGTAGATCTTCGAGTTGATCGCATGTGTCGGGCGATCGATACGACCGACAACGGCATTGGTTCGCAGCGCAACGCGATCGCTTTCGACGGCTTCAACGTAGGCGGCCGGAATATTGACCATGACGTAACGCGATCCGAGATCGCCGGACATGGACTGAAGGCGAACGAGATTCGTCTGAAGCTGCATCAAACGAGTCTGGGCCGGGATGTTCATCGCTTTCAGCGAGAATTCGCCGAGAACGCCGTCAGCCGGCAGGCCGTGACGCGCCTGGAAACGCTTGACCGCGCCGTCGACATAGCTGTCGAAAGCGTTCGACATGCCGGCAGACTGATCGAGGTCGCCTGCTATCATCAGGCGGCGGCGCAGATTTTGTACGGAGGGATCGGCCACGCCGAGCTGGAGACGTGTCGACGAACCGACTTCCGGCCAGCCACCGTTCGAAACGATCTGCTGATAGGCGTAGATCGCCTGCTGGATGTTGTTCGGCCCTTCCGGTCCAAGAACCGGATTGTTGGAAACAACGCCGACGGCCGTGCGCGATCCGCGCGCGTCGAACTGATCGTCCCAGCTGCCGCGGCGCGGCGCATTGATGAGGGAATCAATCGGGCTTTGCGCCAGCGCCGGAGCGGCCAGCGCCGCGGCACCTGCCGAAACAGCCGAACGCAGCAGCGCGCGGCGAGACAAAACTTCAGAACCGATCTTCTTCGACATCATCCTATCCATCTGACCCAAGTCAACACGACAGCGCTACCGGGATATGGTTAAAAAAGGCGCAAAGCCAAGCAGTCGCCTTTTCGGCCGGCTTTGCCACACCGGGCAAAGCCCCTTTTTACCAATTGCTTGAACATGCCCGGTCCCATAGCAATATGGCCAATTCGTGTCAGTGCGCAGAGGGTCACAAGGCCGTGCAGCACCGTGACTTTTCTGCCGTGGCGCGCTTAGCGCCCGAGACGGCTGAACCGACCCTTCCAAATGAAGGCGATACCTCCTTCCAATATCCTGTTCAATGCAATTTGCGAGATCGGTTCCTACGGTTCGGCTCGCAAAAGACAGAAGCTCGAATCGACACTCCGTTCGTAACGTCTCACGGGGCAAATCCGGCAGAGGCCATGACACCCCCCCAAAAAATTTTGCGGTCTTGCCCTTTCAAAGGCTTTCCGCAAAACAGGCTCCCGTCAAAGAATCACCCTCGGCACGAGCATCGCCCTTTCCGTGGGAAGGTTCTTCTTAAGAAGCGCCAGCTTCAAGCAAGGCGACAACAATAAATTCTGTGACTTAAAATATAAGGGCGGAGGAATTAAATGCAGTGGAAACCGATAAACACTCTCATTCCGAACAAGCTCGTCTTTCTATTGTTCGATCATCTTGAGAGCGCTCAATGGGTCGGCTACGTCAACGAAGACGGCATTTGTGATTGGCCAGACAAAGTCCGAGGATATCGTCCGACGGGCTGGCAGGAAGTGATTGTCGACTTGACCCGCATCAAGGCTATCGGCGGCTGAAATCTTCGCCACATGATGTTAAAACCAGCAAAACGGAGCGTAGGCCTACGCTCCGTTTTGCCTTTGTGCGTCACCGCATGACTGGAGGTAATGAGGAACGCCAAGCCCCTAGTGGTTTAAAGGCTGATCGCAGTTCCGGTCGGATTACATCCGGTAAGCGATCGAGTCGTTCCAGAAGCGATCGAGTCGCTGAAGCAGACGGTTCATCTGGGAGAACTCGCCTTCGCCGATGCCGCCGACCTTTTCGATCGAGCCGATATGGCGCTCGTAAAGCTTAGAGACGGTCTCGGCAATTTCCTGTCCAGCCGGCGTCAGGCTGATACGAACCGAACGACGGTCGATGCGCGAACGGGCGTGATTGATGAAGCCGAGATCGACGAGCTTCTTGACGTTGTAAGAGACGTTGGAACCGAGGTAATAGCCGCGGGAGCGGAGTTCACCGGCGGTCAGTTCAGAATTGCCGATGTTGAAAAGAAGAAGTGCCTGGACGGCGTTGACGTCATCGCGACCCTGACGGTCGAACTCGTCCTTGATGACGTCGAGAAGGCGGCGGTGGAGACGTTCCACCAGGTGCAGCGATTCCATGTAAAGACCACGGATCGTATCTTCGTGCGGATCTGCGACTGCCGGTGCCTGCGGCTTGAGCTTCGTGTTCATCATAACTGCCTCACTGTTTTGTTTGGCGGTGTGTTTGTTTGTTCCCGCCTTGAGACAGACCCTATCGAATGCGCATAAAATTCGACTTAAAACACTTGCTTAACAAATGCCTACCTGCATTTTTCGATTTTGTCGGGACTGTGACGGCCCGTTCGCGGAGGCAAGTTCGCCTTATAAAAATCAAAAGGTTAGCATGCAAAATTCGCTAAAATTTGAGCGAAAATTCCCTTAATTTCATGGTAAATCGATCCTTACCTTCTCCTCCTTACGGCGGCTTTCGAGCCACAAGGCGACCCGAAACACGACGTAAAGGCTTGCCACCAGGATGTTCAGAAGCGGCACAAGATGGTTTTCGCCGAAGATTTCCGGCCATACGACATACATGAGGATCTGGATGATCGCCGCCATTGCCCACAGGACGGCACCCCAGGAAACGGCAAGCCAGAGACCGAGAGAGGCAACCGGGAAAAGGACGGCGAGCGCCGGGGCGGCCGCGCGCCAGGGCAGGTTCAGAAGATCGAACCGCGCCCGGCCTTCCAGCGAATAGCCGACAAGCATTGCCCAATACTGCATGCCGAACCAGAAACAGGTGACGGCGATCATCCTCAGGAAGAGAACGAACAGGAGCTCGGTCAGCGTACGCCGTGGCGTCGAGGGTGAATCAGGTTCCATGGGCAATGATATATAGAGGCATCGCGCCAGCCGCCAGCCACGCGCATGGCAGCAATGCTTGATCACGGCCATTCATAAACAACTTGTCGCATGCTAAGGACCGACCAACAAAAATAACGGAGACACCGTCATGGACAAGACGCATCTCGTCGACGAGATCACCGGGCACCGCAGAATGCGGCGAAACCGCAAGGCAGACTGGGTTCGCCGCATGGTGCAGGAAAACCGGCTGACCGTCGACGACCTGATCTGGCCGATCTTCATCACCCACGGCACCGGCATTTCCGAACCGCTGGCAGCGATGCCGGGCGTCAACCGGATGAGCGTCGACAAGGCCGTGGAGTCGGTAAAGGAAGCGGCCGATCTCGGCATTCCGGCAATCGCCCCCTTCCCGGATATCGAGATGGACCTGCGTGATGTGACCGGCTCGCACATTCTCGACGCGAACAACCTGATGAACCGGTTCATTCGCGAGGCGAAAAAGGCGGTGCCGAATATCGGCCTGATCACCGACGTGGCGCTCGATCCGTTCACCAGCCATGGCCATGACGGCATCCTGCATGAAGGCATCATCGTCAACGACGAGACGGTCGACCATGTGGTGAAGGCAGCCGTGATGCAGGCGGATGCAGGCGCAGATATCATAGCACCGTCGGAAATGATGGACGGCCGTATCGGCGCCATCCGTCGCGGGCTTGATGCGGCCGGCCATCAGGATGTCGGCATCATGTCCTATGCGACGAAGTTCTCTTCCGGCTTCTACGGTCCCTATCGCGAGGCGATCAATACCGACGGCCTGCTGAAGGGCGACAAGAACAGCTATTACATCTCTCCGGCCAACGGCACCGAAGCATTGCGCGATGCAGCCCTCGACGTCGAGGAAGGCGCCGACATGATGATGATCAAGCCCGGCCTGCCCTATCTCGACATCTGTTGGCGCGTGAAGGAGGCCTTCGGCCTTCCGACCTATGCCTATCAGGTCTCCGGTGAATATGCGCAGATCAAGGCGGCCGCGATGAACGGCTGGATCGACGGCGACCGGGTGATGATGGAAACGCTTCTCTGCTTCAAGCGCGCAGGCTGCGACGGTATCCTCACCTATTTCGCCGTCGACGTGGCCAAGAAGCTGGCAAAAGGCTGAAAGCCGGCAAACATGCCGAGACTTGCTAAGGTTGCAGCATCTCCCCATATGGTTGGGGAGAAACAGGAGACCGGATATAAATGAGCCTCGACCCGAACCCGACCTATGCCGCACCGGAGGACTGGCGCGCCTATAGCGGCGTTCTTTCCCGCCGGGTGTTCGCTTTCATTCTCGACTACCTGATCGTGCTTCTCCTATGCATTCCGGCCGCCGTGATCGTCTTCTTTCTCGGCATCATCACGCTCGGCCTGGGCTTCATGCTCTATCCGGCACTGTTCGTGATTGTGGCGCTGCTCTATTTCGGCATGACGCTGGGCGGTCCATCACAGGCCTCACCCGGCATGCGCGCCATGGGCGTCACATTGATGCGGCTGGACGGACGGCGCATGGATTTCATGACGGCCATGGTACACACGGTGCTGTTCTGGCTGATCAACTCGGTACTGACACCGCTCATCCTGCTCGTCGGCCTTTTCACCGAAAAGTCGCGGCTTGTGCATGACATGCTGCTTGGCACAGTCGTCGTCAGGACATCCTGACCTCTTTACCAGAGCGGTCAGCCGCCCAATTGCGGGTGATTGGCCGCACTTAAAACCAGGCCCCGAAAAGCGCATGGTTGACGTTTTCCATTTATACGCCATGGTATGACATTTCGCACTCCATGACGGGATCGGCCACAGCTCGATGAATACCCAGACAACGCCTTCCCCGCAGTTTTATCTGACGGCTCCGGCAGTTTGTCCTTATCTTCCCGGTGAAATGGAACGCAAGGTGTTCACTCACCTCGTCGGGCCCCGTGCGGCGGAGATGAACGACCTCCTCACTCAGGGTGGTTTCCGCCGGTCACAGAACATCGCCTACCGGCCGGCCTGCGAGGCCTGCCGCGCCTGTATCTCCGTACGCATTCTGGCCGGTGAGTTCGAGCCGACGCGCTCGATGAGGCGCGTCATGACCGCCAATCGCGACCTGATCGCCACCGCCCAGCCGGCCCAGCCTTCGACCGAGCAATTTGCGCTCTTCCGCCGTTACCTGGATGATCGTCACCAGCATGGCGGAATGTCGGACATGTCGGCGCTCGATTATGCAATCATGGTGGAAGACACGCATGTGAATACGCGGCTGATCGAATACCGCATCCGCGAGCCTGGCTCGGGCCTCAGCAAACAGCCGCAGGGCGAGCTGATCGCTGTCGCGCTCACGGACATGATGAGCGACGGGCTTTCCATGGTCTATTCCTTCTTCAACCCGAAATATGACAAGCGTTCGCTCGGGACTTTCATGATCCTCGACCACATCAACAGGGCGCGCTCACTCGGCCTTCCGCATGTCTATCTCGGCTATTGGGTCAAGGGATCGTCGAAGATGGACTACAAGACCCGCTATCAGCCGCAGGAGCAGCTGATGGCACGCGGCTGGGAGCGCACGCTGCCGCCGACGGCAGATGCCGATGATTAGCGGCCGTCGATGAACGACCACCGCAGAGGATTGCTCATAACGATTACCGGAGGCATTGCGCTGTCCTTCGACGTGCCGCTCGTCCGGCTGGGCGGCGGCGAATTGTGGCAGACACTTGCCCTGCGCAGCCTTTGCACCCTTGCCCTCGGCATAGCCATCTGGCTTCTCCTGCGCCGCCTTCAGCCGGGCAATTCGGCACTGAGACCCGGAAAAGCCGGCCTGCTTGCCGGGCTTTTCTACGGCCTCTCCACCATCACGTTCCTGGGCGGCATCTTCAATACGGCGACAGCCAACGTGGTCTTCATCGTCGCCTTTACCCCGATGTTCGCTGCACTGTTCGGATGGCTGCTGCTTGGCGAACATCCGTCACGATCGACCTGGATCACCATGTTTCTGATGATCCTCGGCGTCGGGATTATCGTCTCCGGCGGCCTGTCCGGCGGTGAACTGCTGGGTAATATGTCGGCACTGGCAACGACGGTTCTACTTGCCGGCGCGATTACCGTCGGGCGAAAGAGCCGCGCCGATCTCGGCCTTGTCCCGCTTGTCGCGACGGTCATCCCCGCCATCATCGGCCTGACGATGATGCAGCCCGGTGGCCTCACCTCCATCCCCTACCCCTTCTGGGTGTTGCTTGACGGCATCGTGCTCATCCCACTGGCCTTCTGGTGCCTGGCGGTCGGCCCCCGATATCTCTCCGGCGCCGAGGTCGGCATGTGCTATCTTCTGGAGACGGTTCTGGCGCCCGTCTGGGTCTGGCTGATCTTCGCGGAAGAAATTTCTCCACGCACCCTGACCGGCGGCACCGTCCTGATCGTTGCGCTGATCGGCCATGCTTTGTGGCAGATACGCAGACGGCGAGCTGAAGTAGGCGCCTCCTAGGTTTGTTGTTCAACGACAAGCTTCAGTTGTAACAACGTTGCAACACGAGGCTCGACCATGAACACGACCATTCGCAAAATCGGAAACTCCGAAGGCATCATCATTCCGAAAGAGGTGCTTGATCGCCTTGGATTGAAGGCGGGAGACAGTGTCGAGATCCGTGAAGAAAACGGCAGTATTTCGCTTATTCCGGAACAGGCGGATCTTGCCGACCAGTTGAAGGCCGCGCGGCTCGGAATGGAGAAATACCGCGTAGCACTACGGGAACTAGCAAAGTGACAGCCATAAGGTGGCTATCCCGAGCTGCCATTGAGATCATTCATGACGAGCAGATCGCAGAGCATGGCGGCTTGTCAGGCTTAAAAGATGAAGATGCCTTGGAGGCGGCGCTTGCGCGCCCACTTCAAAAACATGCCTATGGCGAAGACGATGTTTTCATACTTGCCGCCGCCTATCTTTACGGTTTGGCGCGAAACCACTCATTTTCCGACGGCAACAAGCGTATCGCTTATCTTATCGCATTCACCTTTTTGCTGATCAACGGCTACTTGATCGAAGCATCACAGGCCGAGATCGTTGCTTTCGTTCTTGCCGTTGCCGCCAGCGAGATCGATGAGGACGGCGCGACGCGCTTTCTTCGCGACCACTGCGTTCCCTATCCAGCGTGATCTCTCAGCCGTTCCTCGTTCGTACAGCTTGGTCCGATATCGTACAATCCAAGGTGCCCCGTATATATTTCACCACGCATACGTGATAGCATATCACCTCCATCGATGGAGGGCGGTGATGGGCGAGACAGTGGTCATTCAGCGCATTGGAGAATGCTGCGGCATCATGTTGCCGCAGGAGCATCTCGAAAGGGTCGGCTGGAAAGAAGGGGACCGGGTCGAGATACGGTCGGATACCGTTCACATCGAATTCGTCACCACCAGGGCCGGCAAGAACGGGCCGCCTGAAAGCTCGGAACTCATCGCCAGTGTGGCGATGAGAAATTATTATGCGGCGCTGAGAGCGTTAGCAAAACACTGATCAGCCAGCGAATTTTCCGCTTCTGGGGAAACCCTTCGGGACTGCACGTCCGGCCGAAGCGCGATCTCCCATCCATTCAAGAAGCTCATCCTTCGTACGGTTGAAGGCGCGACCGGCGCTGTCTTCCCAGGAAAGACCGGCTTCCATCGCAAAGCACTTGATGTCGGAAATGCCGCCATCCTTGTAGCGCTGCAGGCGAACGCCCTTGCCGCGGGTCATTTCCGGTAGTTGCTCCAGCGGGAAGACAACCATCTTGCGGTTTTCCCCGACAATGGCGACATGATCACCGGAAACGGGCACGACGAGCTTCGTCTCGTCGGGCATGGACACGTTCATCACCTGCTTGCCCTTGCGGGTGTTGGCGACCATTTCGCCCTCGGCGACGATGAAGCCATAACCCGCCGTCGAGGCGATGATCATCTTGCGGCTGGAATCATGGACAAAGGCGGTCAGGATGTCCTGATCATTCTCCATATCGACCATGATACGGATCGGCTCGCCATGGCCGCGGCCACCCGGCAGCTTGTCGGCGCCGAGCGTGTAGGCCTTGCCGCCGGTGGTGACGAGCAGAAGCTTGTCGGTCGTCTGCGCCGTGAAGGCAATCTTCGGTCCGTCGCCTTCCTTGAAGGAGAGACCGGACGTGTCGGCCACATGGCCCTTCAACGCGCGGATCCAGCCCTTCTGCGAGATGATGACGGTGATCGGTTCCTTCTCGATCATCGCCTGCTGGATGGCTTCCAGATCCGCTTCCGGCGCTTCGGCAAACTGGGTACGGCGACGGCCGAGTTCGGTCGCCTTGGCATACTTCTTCTTGACGTCCTGGATCTCGACTTCGATCATCCGCCACTGCTTGTCATCGGATGCCAGAAGCGCCTCGATATCGGCCTTTTCCTTGGTCAGGTTCTCGTGCTCGGTGCGGATCTCGAATTCTTCGAGCTTTCGCAAGGCGCGCAGGCGCATGTTGAGGATTGCCTCGACCTGGATGTCGGTGAGCGCCCAGCGCTCCATCATCACCGGCTTCGGCTCATCTTCCTCGCGGATGATGCGGATCACTTCGTCGATATTGAGATAGGCGACGAGCAGGCCGCCCAGGATCTCCAGGCGACGGTCGATCGCCGCCAGGCGATGGTTCGAACGACGGACGAGGACGTCCTTGCGATGCGCCAGCCATTCGACCAGCACTTCGTTCAGCGCCATCACCTTGGGAACGCGGCCCATGGAGAGCACGTTCATGTTGAGCGGAATGCGGCTTTCAAGCTCGGTGAGCTTGAACATCGATTCCATCAGCAGCGTCGCATCGACCGTACGGCTCTTCGGCACGATGACGATGCGCACGTCTTCAGCCGATTCATCGCGGATATCGTCGAGAAGCGGCAGCTTGCGGGCAATCAGCAGCTCTGCGATCTTTTCGATCAGACGCGACTTCTGCACCTGATAGGGAATTTCGGTGACGACGATCTGGTAACCGCCGCGACCGAGATCCTCGACTTCCCACTTGGCGCGGACGCGGAACCCGCCGCGACCGGTCCTGTAGCTCTCGATGATCGATTCACGGCTGTCGATGATGATGCCGCCGGTCGGCAGGTCCGGACCGGGCACGAAGTCGACGAGCTTTTCTACCGTAGCATCCGGATGCTTGATCAGATGCAGGGCCGCGTCGCAAAGCTCATGGGCATTGTGCGGCGGGATGGACGTCGCCATGCCGACGGCGATACCCGTCGCACCATTGGCGAGCAGGTTCGGGAAAGCGCCCGGCAGAACTGTCGGCTCGGAATTGCTCTCGTCATAGGTATCGCGAAAATCGACCGCGTCCTCGCCAATGCCTTCCAGCAGAAGTTCGGCCACCGCCGTCATCTTGCTTTCCGTGTAACGCATGGCGGCGGGGCTATCGCCGTCGATATTGCCGAAATTGCCCTGGCCGTTGACCAGCGGATAACGCTGCGAAAAATCCTGGGCCAGACGCGCCAGCGCATCGTAGATCGACTGGTCGCCATGCGGGTGATAGTTACCCATCACTTCGCCGACGATCTTGGCGCATTTGCGGAAGGCGGCGTTGGGGCGAAGACCCATTTCGCTCATCGCGTAGACGATGCGGCGATGGACGGGCTTCAGGCCGTCACGAACGTCCGGAAGTGCACGGTGCATGATGGTGGACAGCGCATAGGCGAGATAGCGCTCTTCGAGCGCTGCCTTGAGGTCCACCGGTAAAATGTTGTCGCCGCCGTCGTCGCCGGGCGGATTCACGATCTGTCCCATGGATTTTGACTAGCCCAAAGCCCGGTTTTCAGCAACAAAGAGGCGGATATCAGGCTGTGGAGAAACTAACCCTTTGATAAGGGCGTCACAAAAATGGCTCAGGTCCGCGATCACAAAGCAATGGACGTTTTATCCACCAGACCTATAAATGCGATTGATTTCATGGGCAGATCCGTGCCTCAGGAGGCTTTTCATGCGTTATTCTTCCACAATCAGGCTGCTTGCAGCCGGAACGACCCTCATCACACTGGGCACACCAGCATTCGCGCTTGACGGCAACGATCTGGTCAAGAAGCTAAACAGCGCACTCTACATGCAGCAGGGCGCGGGTATCGTGCCGGGCTCCGTGGAGGTCAATGGCTCCAACATCACGCTGAGAAACAGCCGTTTCGAAGCGGGCGCAGGCCAGGGCAGCCTGCCACTCGGCACGATCGAGATGGAGGGTGTGGAAGAAGACGCCGGCGGCTATACGATCGAAAACCTCTCTTTCGAAAATGTCGATATTCGCCAGGATAATACGGAAATCACCGCCTCCGACATTGCCATGAGTGGCGTCACCATACCTGCAGATACGACCGGCAACTCTCTCTCGTCCGTGCTGCTTTACGACGAGGCAACGACCGGACCAATGGAGATCAAGATCCAAGGCAAGAGCGTCGCCTCGATCGGTTCCTCCAAACTCACGACAGAGGTTTCCGAAGACGACAAGAAAGTCGACTTCGACCTGCAGATGGCCGATATCAAGGCTGACCTGAGCACCATTGATGATCCGAGCACGAAGCAGACCATTTCCGATCTCAACGTCAATTCGCTTGAGGGCAAGATCAGCATGGTCGGCAGCTGGGACCTCGAGCCGGGCACGCTTGCGATCGAGGAATATGCCTTCGACTTCGCCAATGTCGGCAGGCTCGACATGGCCTTCAGCCTGTCCGGTTATACGCTCGATTTCGTTCGCTCCGCCAATGAGACGGCAAAGGCGATGGAAGCCAATCCGAACAAGCAGGAGGCGGAACAGGCCGCAAATCTCGCCATGCTCGGCCTGATGCAGCGTCTCACCTTCAACAGCGCCATGATCCGTTTCGCCGATGACGGCATTACCGAAAGAGCGCTGGATGTTGTCGCCAAGCAGCAGGGCACGACGGGTGACCAGCTCGCTCAGATGGTCAAGGCGATGACCCCGATGGTGCTTGCCCAGTACAACATCCCGGAACTGCAGAACGCGCTCAGCCAGGCAGTCAACACCTATCTGGACAATCCGGGCAGCCTGACCGTCACGGCTCAGCCACAGAACCCGGTTCCCTTCCCGATGATCCTCGGCGCCGGCATGGGCGCGCCCAACACGCTGCCGGCGGTTCTCGGCGTGACGGTCAAGGCAAACGACTGAGATCGTTGCCTCACCAAGGCAAAAGCCCGGCAGCCGACTGCCGGGCTTTTTTCGTCAATGCGCAGGAGACGCCGAGAGAGAGGCATGTTCCTTGTCGTGAAGCGCAAAGCGATCGATCATGCTGGCGCTGGCCTGGTTGGCTCCCCTCACCTCGACCTCCACGCCGCGGCGGCGGAATTTCAGGACGACCTGATCGAGTGCGTCGACGGCGGAAATGTCCCATAGGTGAGCGCGGCTGACGTCGATCGTCACGCGCTCCAGCTTCTCCTCGAAATCGAAGGCCTGAAGCAGATAATGGGTCGATGCGAAAAATATCTGTCCTTCGACGTCGTATGTTTTCGACTTGCCATCGGATGTGGTTTTGGCCGCCACCTTGAACATGCGGGCCACTTTGCCGGCGAAGAAGACGCCCGACAGCAACACGCCTACGATCACCCCCTTGGACAGGTCATGTGTGGCAAGCACAACGCCAACAGTCGCCAGCATCACGATCGATGACGTGCCGGGATGACGTTTCAGATCGACGATCGATTTCCACGAGAAAGTGCCGATCGATACCATAATCATGATCGCCACCAGTGCCGCGACCGGCACTATACGAAGGATATCATCCAGCACGAGCAGAAGAATGAGCAGAAATGCGCCGGCAACAAAGGTGGACAGGCGCCCGCGACCACCTGAAGAGACGTTGATCACCGACTGGCCGATCATGGCGCAACCACCCATGCCACCGAACAGGCCCGACACGATATTGCCGGTGCCCTGGCCGACGCATTCGCGGCTTTTGCTGCTGACCGTATCGGTCATGTCATCGACGATCTGGGCCGTCAGCAGAGATTCCAGAAGGCCAACAGCGGCAAGCGCCAGCGAATACGGGAAGATGATCTGTAAGGTCTCGAATGTCAGCGGCACCATGGGAAGCGCAAAGACCGGCAGCGTGGTCGGCATTTCACCGAGATCGGCGACCGTCGGCACATGGATGCCGAAGCTCAGCGTCACGACCGTTATCACGACGATGGCAACCAGCGGCGAAGGTACGGCCTTAGTTAGATAGGGGAAAAGGTAGATCACCGCGAGCGCCAAGGCGATCAATGGATAGGTGATGTTCGGAACGTTGATCAGCTGCGGCAGCTGAGCCATGAAAATCAGGATCGCCAGAGAGTTGACGAAGCCGGTCATGACCGACTTCGAGACGAAGCGCATCAGCCGGCCGAGCTTCAACATGCCGGCGATGATCTGCAGCAGGCCCATCAGGAGCGTCGCGGCAAAAAGATATTCGATACCGTGCTCCTTCACGAGCGGCCCCATCAGGACCGCCGTTGCCGCGGTTGCAGCGGAGATCATTGCGGGACGGCCGCCGGTGATGGCGGTGGTGCAGGCGATCGCTACGGAAGCAAAAAGCCCGACCTTTGGATCGACACCGGCGATGACGGAAAAACCCACGGCCTCCGGTATCAGGGCGAGAGCAACGACGATGCCGGAAAGGACATCGCCACGGATATTGGAAAACCACTCACGGCGGTAATTGGTCAAACTTGTCATGAAAAATCGCACACATTCGCGCATCGCCGCAGGAAATATCCGGGGTGTGAAAACGGCTGATGCTTTGCGTTGTCCGGCGGATCGGCGGCCGGAAGAGCCACCCGGGAGTTTCACCCGAGTCCTTGTGGTGTGTGCTGTTTAGACGCGGGTGCGAGAAGCAGCAACAAAAAATGACAAAACCCGGGAGGCATGAACCTTCCGGGCTTTGATTTCTGGTCGATCTGAGACGGTACTATCGATTTTACTCGAGAACCTGGATCACCGTGTGGGTCTGGGGATCCACGATCACTCGTCGCTCATTGACGATGGTGTAACCGTAATTGTCGTATCCCTGGACCGGTCGAACCTCGACAGTATCGGGCAATACCCGCCCGACCAGTACGTCGCCTTCATAAGGCACGGATTCAACTGGCTGCTCCATCACATAGGTGCGCACTTCACCGGGCAGCACGACCGTGGAATTTGTGGTGACCGGATCCTGGGTGATCACCGTGGTTTGGGCGAAAGCCACACCGGAAAAGGCCATCGAGGCCGCCGATGCGGCCAGCAGGAACTTACGCATGTTGTTTCTCCCTTGCTTCTGCTGGCAGTAACAACACGGTGAGGAAGAGATGGTTCCGGATTTTTACTCGCCTTAATTGTGGCAAAAACTATGGCAAAACTGCAGCAATACATTAGTTCTAGCCTGAAACGCTCCGCCGGATAGTCCTGACGTCATCCAGGACTTGGATGGCTTCAGGCGGCCCGGCGATTGGTGTCCTGATCCATCTGCTGCTTGGGTACCAGGCGGAACATGCCGACAAGCTCGCGCAGCCGCTGTGCCTCCGTCATCAAAAGTGCACTGGCCGCATTATTCTCCTCAACCATCGCCGCGTTCTGCTGCGTGCCCTGATCGAGCAGGTTGACGGCACTGTTGATCTCACCGAGCCCCACCGCTTGCTCCCGGGCAGAGACAGCGATCGCTTCAACCTGAGCATTGATCGCTTCGATGTGGCTGCTGATCCCGGTCAATGCTTCGCCGGTATCACGCACGGAACGGACACCGTCCTTCACCTCGTCTGCCGAAATCTGGATGAGTTGCTTGATCTCGCGTGCGGCATCGGCAGAGCGGCTGGCAAGCGCCCGCACCTCCTGCGCCACGACCGCAAAGCCGCGGCCTGCATCCCCTGCCCTTGCCGCCTCGACACCAGCGTTTAGCGCCAAGAGGTTGGTCTGGAAAGCGATCTCGTCGATAACACCGATGATCTCACCTATTTTTTCGGCCGAGTTCTCGATATCCGTCATGGCGCTGATCGCCCGGCCGACGATCTGCCCGCTCTCTTCGACCGAACGACGCGTTGCCACTGCCGCGTTTTCCGCAGCCGACGTGCCGGCTACGCTTTCCTTGACGAGGGCGGAGAGCTGGTGGAGGTCGTTATGGACCGACTGCGCCCGGCGCGCCTGCTCTTCGGAGGCAGCAGCGAAGGTAGAGGCATTGCGCGCCATGGCGTCGGTCAGACCGATCGCCTGAAGGCCGGCATTGTCGATCATGCCGACAGAGGAACGCATGCCGCCGATAGCACCGGACAGAAGATCGGCCAGTTCACGATAGGCTTCCGGCACATCGTCCGGCAGGGCGGCGGTCAGATCGCGCTCGGCGAGCGCACTGATGACCGCCGCAAAGGTGTCGACCGCTTCTGCCTGATCGGCGATCCGCTGGTCGGCAAGGGCGCGCTGGTGCTTCTGCCTTAGTTCATTGAACCGAAGGGAGACGGCGATTTCGACATCGACCATGACCAGACGCAGGATGGCGGCGATGAGATCGCGCAGTTCCTGTTCGCGACGGCGCGCGCCGGGAAGGAATGAACGTGGCGCGAAATCCTCGACGGCACCGAGCACGAGATGTTCGAGCATCACCGAGTGGCCGGCAATGTGCCAGCGCGGATCGAGCCCCATGCGACTTTCGGTATCGGAGAGAACCTTGACGCGATCCGCATAAAGCGCGTCGAAACGCGCGTCGGTGAGCACCGCCCAATGGGAGGCCTGGAGATCGTTCAGCCGATCGACCTGTTGCTCCGTTTCGAAATGGCTGGAGGCTTCGGGAGAGGACTGCAGGCGTTGAAAGAGATCGCGCAGGCCGTTCTTCAAGTGCCCTTCGAGCTGAGGGCGACAGCGACGGAGCAGGTCGCACAGATCGCCGTCGAGGCCGGCAAAAGCCAGTCTCTCGCCAAGGCTGCCTGCCTGGCGACGCCGAACCTGTTCACTTGGCGTGTCCTGCACCAAAAGTCGTCCCCAAAAACCACATAAGCCGAGAACTCGGCGTGAAAGAAGCCATGCCGGTCAGGGGCTGGGAGGACCAGGCTTGCCCGGTCCGCAGGACATGATCCTGAGCCGTGCGAACGCGGTCACCGCAGTTTTCCTGACTTTTCAAGAGTGGATACCGGATTCAAACCGGTACAGCTTTGGCGGCTTCATGCCTTTGGTGAGCAGACCGCAGTCGTCCCATTTCGCCGTATAGTCCAATTTGTATGGTTAATTCCTTGCCCGAAGGTTAATAGAGCGTGGATCTCCGCCGTTTCGCGACATAACGTCAGCAGTCATGACGGTATCCGAGCACCGCGCGAGATTGCTGCAAGCGAAGGTTTCAGCCGGTCAGTTGCCCCGGGTTGTAAGATCGGCGATCGCCCTCAACCCGTCCTTGTTGCCGAGATCGGCCAAGGCCTGGAATATGCGCAATGCTTCCGCCTGCCGGCCGATGTTCAAAAGCGCATATCCGCGCAGGCTCATCAGATCGGTCTGTTCGGGAGCGATCTGGGCCCGCTGGTCGAGGGCAATCAGCGCCTCCCGGTAGCGGGCCGACTTGAACGCGTTCACCGCACGGTCTGCAAGGATCGAAGACTGAAGCTCGACGGCGCGGGTGTTGTTCTGCGGTGCGAGCGTGGCCGCGGCGGCAGCCTTGTCCGTGAGACCTACCCGCAGATAGGCAAGGCTCTTGCCGTAAGCGGCATCGGAACGGGCCGCCTGAGACGAGGCCATGGTTGCGACATCGAATGCCTGCGCTGCTTCCAGCGGGCGGTTGAGATCCATCAGGCACCAGCCGCGAGCCAACGCCTGATCCGGCGCAAGCTGGCGCGGATCGACCGTGGAGGCGCAGCCCCCGTTGACCGGAGCGCTACGGACAGACGCTGCACGTGCGATACGCGGAGCC
>DLSX01000080.1 GCA_002500765.1 Neorhizobium sp. UBA7851 | reverse complement strand
GAAGATCTTGAGGGGGGTCCGGCCAAGAAGGCGCCAGCCGCTCGGGCCGGGGACGGAATTGATGCTCGACTGCCGGCCGCCGATGCCGATTGCGCCGGCCTCGATCCGCTGGCGCGGCACGGCAAGACGGGGCGTGTGCAAAATCTCAGGCAGGCCGCCGAGATAGGCAAAACCCGGTGCGAAGCCGATCATGTAGACGCGGTATTCTGCGGAAGCGTGGAGCGCGATCAGATCGGCTGCGCTCATGCTCTTCATTGCGGCGAGTTCATCGAGATCGGTCTGGTGGTCGCCGCCATAAAGGACCGGGAATTCGAGCAGCCGTCCGATTTCCGGTGCGGCAGTTTCATGTGTTGCCCGCTGCATCAGTTCTTCGCCAAGAGAGGCCCCGCGCACGATCTTCGGATCGTAGATCAAGGTCAGCGAGCGATAGGTCGGGATGGTTTCGAGAATGCCGTTGATCGGCTCGGATGCAAGCGATGCATCGAGCGACAGGACCTTGAGGTTTGCTGCCTCGCTGACCGTATCGGAAAATTCGATCGCGACGGCGCGATCACCGCAACGGAGGATACGGGGATAGGAGCTTTCGGGTGCCGGCCCGGGACCTGATTGCGGCTTGAACTGCATGTCTTTGTTTTATCCTGTCGCGGTCAGGTGGCGTTGGCCGGGAGCCGTTCGAGGGCGGCGAGTTCAACCAGAACCTTGCTGGCGACCTGAAAGCCGGTTTTTTCCAACGCCTCGTCGGTCGAGCCGCCGATATGCGGTGTCAGCACCAGATTGGGGCATCCAAGCAGCGGATTGTCGGCGGTAATCGGCTCGACCACGAGTACATCGAGACCGGCACCGGCAATGGTGCCGTCTTTCAGCGCCGTGGCAAGCGCGTCCTCGTCGATCAGCGCGCCGCGGGCGGTGTTGATCAGGATGCCCTGGCGGCCGATCAGCGACAGGCGGCGGGCATCGATGAGCGGCTTTTCCTCGGGTATGCCATGCAATGAGACGACATCGGCCCATTCGCAGAGGCTGTCGAGATCGGGCAGAAGCGTGATGCTCTGGGATCGCAGTTCCTCGGCCGGCGTGTAGCGCGATACGGTGGCGACCTCCATGCCGAAGGCCTGCGCCAGTCGCGCGACGAGTTTCGCAATATGGCCATAGCCGAACAGGCCGAGACGACGGCCGGAGAGCTCATAGGTGCGGTGATGCTGGCGGAACAGCGTATCGCCGGTGCGCGAGGCATTGTCGGCGGCAATCAGCGAACGTGAGCAGGCAAGCGCCAGACCGATCACCAGTTCGGCGACAGACTGGGCATTGGCGCCGGGCGTGTTGTGAAGCGGGATGCCGCGAGCGGCAAGCGAGGGTTTGTGCACCTTGTCCGTGCCGGTGCCGTGAACGCCGACGACCTTCAGATTGGGGGCAGTCTCGATCTCGCGGGCCGAGAGGCCGTGATTGCGGGTAATGACCGCCGTTGCGACGGCAAGATAGGGTTCCAGATCGGCAAAGGCGGTGGACGCTGCAATGTGGACGGTGAGCCCTTTCTCCTCCAGCATGCGGATGGCGCTTTTGGCGATCGGCTGGACGATGAGGCAGTCGCAACGAATATCGGACATGATCAGGCTTTCAATGGCGGGTCGAGGCAGAGCGCAGATATGAGCCTAGCTGCCTCGGTGAAATCGGCAATCTCCATCTGCTCGTCCGGATTATGGCTGCCATTGGCATTGCGGATGAAGACCATGCCGGTCGGCACGCCGGCATCGGCAAACACCGCCGCATCATGGCCCGCACCGCAGGCCATGATCTCGGCCTCGATACCATGCTCCTTTGCCATCCCGGCGAGCGAGGTGACGATAGCGTCGTCCATCTTCGCCGCCTTGCTGTCGGTCAAACGGCCGAGTTCGAACTTGACCCTATGTTCAGCGTCTATGCGGGCAACCGCCTCGGAGACGATGGCCTGCATTTTGCCGAGCGTTTCCGGCTCCTGACTGCGGACGTCGAGAGCGAATGAGAGCTTGCCGGCGATCTTGCTGAAGGCGGCTTCGGAAGCATCGGTGGAAAACTGGCCGAAGGTGACGACGAGATCGGCGCCTTCCGCCTGCAGCCTGTCCCAGGCCTTGTCGAGTTCGACGACCAGCGCGGACGCGGCGCGAACCGCATCGCTGCGATATTCGCGCGGGGTCGCGCCGGAATGGGCGTAAACGCCGATGCATCTGGCTTCACGATAACGGAAGGAACCGCGGATGCCGGTGACGACGCCGACCGGGATCTGCTTTTCGACCAGAACCGGACCCTGCTCGATATGCGCCTCGATAAACATCGCGATATTCTTCGGGTCGAGAAAGGATTTTCCCGAGCGAAGGAATTCGGTGTCGCCGCCGGCGGCATCGATGGCGGCACCGAGCGAGATCTGGTCGGAGGAGCGCTTGACCTGATCCAGTTCGCGTCCCGTCAGCCGGCCGAGGGCTGCGCGGCTGCCGATATAGGAGGCGCCGAACCAGGTGCTTTCCTCTGCACGGATCGCCATGACGGTGATGTCGCGCGGCGGGCGGATACCAGCGCGGACATAACCGGAGATGACGGACAGGCCGAGCAATACGCCGGCCGCGCCGTCGAAATTGCCGCCCATAGGCACGGAATCGAGATGCGAGCCGATGAAGATGCCCGGGCCTTCCTCGCGGCCCTTCATCGTCATGTAGAGATTGCAGCCCGGATCGGTCTTCACTTCCAGGCCGAGCTTGCGCGCCTCGCGGCGCACCATGTCATGGGCGATCTGCTCGCCGAGACCGTAGGAGGCGCGGGTAATGCCGCGATTGGTGCCGGTGCGGCGCTTCAATTCGTCGAACATGCGTTCGGCAAGCTGGATATCCACAGGTGCGGCGTTGCTGAGCGCAGACATTTCGACTTCAGCTTTTTCTGCCAGAACTGTCATGCGCGGGTCAGTCTCCCGATAATGCTGTCTTTTACATGCGCGAGATGGTCACGCATCAGTTTCGCGGCATCGTCGCCACGTCCGTCGCGCAGGGCTTCGACGATGGCGAGGTGCTCGCGGCAGGTCGCGTCGAAGCGTTCCGGCATGCTTCTCAGATCGAAGATCTGCGTCTGGCGGCGGAGCGTGCGGATGATCTGGGCCAGCTGCGGATTGCCGGCAGCATCGCCGATACCGTCATGCAGGCGGTCGTCGACATCGCGGACCGAGCCGCGATCCGGCTTGCCTTCGCCATCTTCCGGATGGCCGAGCAGCGTGTTGAGATCTGCTTCCAGTTCGTTGAGCGCCGAAGCCGGCATGTGGCCGGCGGCGAGACGCGCGGCTTCCGGTTCGAGCAGCAGGCGCACCTGCAGCGCGTCCATATAGTCCTCGATGCGCATCTGCTTCACCTGAAGGCCGCGGCTTCCCTGACGGATCAGCAGGCCTTCGCCCTCGAGCATCAGCAGCGCATCGCGGATTGGAGTGCGCGACATGTTGAGCGTTTCGGCCAGACGGCGTTCGGTCACCATGGCGCCGGGCTGGGCGGCGCCGGAAAGGATCAGGTTCAATATCTGCTCGTAGGCCTGCAGCGCCAGCCGCTTATCGGTTTCAATCAGCATAAATATCCAGTCCCTCCCTTGGGAGACGGCTTCAAATGACTGTCTGGTGCCACACGTTATGGCGGTTGTCACCAGCTCTTGCGCCCAAAGGCTGTCTATCCTCAGCGATCCCTTTTTTCCATGCGGTTTCGGTGCGACGCAATTTTTGTATTCCGCTGGTTGACGAGTGGTATACCAAACCGTATCGTGAAGCAACATCGAGCTTTGACGATCTTGCGAAAGGACGATCCTGTGAGTGCCATGCCGCAACCGAACCTCCCCTTTTCAAGAGAGGAGCATCTGCAGCGACAGGACCGACTGAGGGCCGAGCTTGCAGCGCGCGGCGTCGATGCCATGCTCGTGTTTGCGCAGGAAAGCATGTACTGGCTGACCGGCTACGACACAGGCGGTTTCGTCTATTACCAGTGCCTCGTCGTGCCGACGGACGGCCGCAAGCCGGTGCTTCTCACCCGCCGCCCGGATCTGGTGCAGGCAAAACAGACGAGCATCATCGAGGATATCCGCATCTGGTGGGATGCCGAGGATGCCAACCCGGCTGCCGATCTCAAGGTGATCCTTGAAGAGCTTGGCCTCGGGGGCAAAAAGATCGCCATCGAGCTGAATACCCACGGCCTGACCGGCTGGAACCTCTATCGTACGCAGCAGACGATCGGGAACTGGTGCGAGCTGGAAGACGACCGTCACCTGATCCGCTGGCTGCGTGTCTGCAAGTCGCCGGCCGAAATCGAATATACCCGCAAGGCGGCCCGTATCCTCGACACGTCGCTGAATGCCGTTATCGCCGCTGCGCGTCCGGGGATTCTCGACAGCGACCTGAAGGCAACCTATCTCACCTCGATCCTCGGCCAGGGCGCGGACATGCCGCCGAATGCGCCGCTGTTCAACTCCGGGCCGCGCGCCGTTTATGGTCGTGGCGTTTCCGATCCGCGCCGGCTGGAAGAGCAGGACCAGATCCTCGTCGAATATCCGGTCGCCTATCGCCGTTACAATGTGAAGACCGAATGGACCATTCTGTTCGGAAAAGTCTCCGATGCGCATCGCAAGATGTACGATGTCGGCATGGAGACACTGCGGAAAATGACCGAGATCGCCCGCCCGGGTACGACACTCGGCGAGATCTTCGACGTCTATGCCGATGGTCTCGACAAGGGCGGCTACAAGCGCGCCCGTTATGGCGCGACTGGTTATTCGGTGGGCTGCACCTTTGCGCCGACCAGCATGGACGTGCCGCCGATGATCTATTCCGGCAACCCGACCGTATGCCAGCCGGGCATGACGCTGTTCTATCACGTGATGAACGGGGATGCGGACACGGGTCTGGCGATGGGCGTGGGCCACACGCTTCTGGTTACCGACGGCGCGCCGGAAGTGCTGACCGGATTGCCCGACGAGCTGACCGTGATCAGTTGACGGGCCAAGGAATAAAGCCGGCAAAACCATAAAAACAATGCCGCCCGGCTTCAGTCAAAATCAACTTCAGAGGGCAAAAGATGACGACTTTCATGATTTCCCGCCGCACCATGGTCATGGGCCTGGCTGCGACCGCACTTCTTCCCGGCCTCGACCTCTCCGAGGCGCTGGCTGCCGATACGCCTAAGGCCGGCGGCGTCTTAAAGATCAGCCACTCGACGCGTATCGCAACGCTGAACGTGCTGAACTGCTCCGGCCCCGCCGAATATCCGGTGGTCGACATGCTTTATTCCGGCCTGACCCGCATGGGTCCGGACAACAAGCCGATGGCCGATCTCGCCGAGCGCTGGGAAGGCAGCGAGGACGCAAAAACCTTCACCTTCCATCTGCGCCAGGGCATCGTTTTCCACGACGGCACGCCCTGCACCGCAGATGATGTCGTTGCCACCTATCAGGCAATCCTCAACCCGGACATTCCGGCGGCTGCCCGTTCCGTCCTCAACATGATCGACAAGATCGAGGCCGTCGATCCGGTGACCGTCAGGTTCACGCTGAAGACGCCGTTTGCCGACCTGCCGATTTCGACGGCGCATGCCAATGCCCGCATCGTCTCCAAGGCCGCCCTTTCCGGCCCGCGCGAAAAGCTGGATACGACCGCCAACGGCACCGGCCCGTTCAAGCTCGAAACCTATGACAGCGCCCGTATGGTGCGCCTCGTCAAGAACGAGAACTATTTCATCAAGGGCAAGCCCTATCTCGACGGCATCGACATGATGCTGTTCCCGGATCTGGCTGCCGAAAGCGCCAACTTTCTGTCCGGTGCCGTCGATGTCATGCTTGTCGTGCAGCAGGCGGATTTCCAGCGCATCGCCGATGCAACCGGCATCACCGCACAGCGCATCCCGTCGGGCCGTTTCGTCAACATCACCATGCGTCAGGACCAAAAGCCGTTCGACGACGTGCGGGTGCGCAAGGCGCTCGCCATGTCGGTCGATCGTCCGACGCTGGTAGACCTCGTGCTGGAAGGCCTCGGCCGCCCGGCCTATGACAACCTCGTTTCGCCGGAATTCCCCTACGCGATCGAGACGCCCGAAATCGCCTATGATCCGGAAGGCGCCAAGAAGCTGCTCGCCGAGGCCGGTTATCCGGACGGCATCAAGATCAAGCTCGTCGCCTCCAATCGCCCGGCAATCCGTGCGCAGGTTGCAATCGCGCTGAAGCAGATGGCGCTGCCTGCCGGCTTCGACATCGAAGTCGAAACCATGCCGCATGACACCTACCTCGCCAACGTGTGGATGAAGGGCCAGTTCTACATGGGCTATTGGGGCATGCAGGCGACGGAAGACGCGACCTTCAACCTGCTCCTGACGTCGACTGCTTCCTATGAAGACACGGCCTGGAAGAACAAGGATTTCGACAAGCTCATCTCCGATGCCCGCGCCACCGTCGATCCGGCCAAGCGCAAGGAGCTTTACGCCAAGGCACAGCAGCTGCAGCTGGACGAGACGCCTTACATCGTGCCGATCTTCGAAGACATCCTGACCGCCAGTGGCAAGGGTGCGGAGGATTGGACGATCGCGCCTCTGTCCCGCTACTACTATGCCGAAAACGTCTGGCTGAATAAGGCCTGATCCGCATGACCAGGGCTTATCTTCTCCGCCGCTTGCTGGCCGTCTTTCTCGTGCTGGCGATCGTAACCTTCGCCGTGTTCGCCATCACGACGATGCTGCCGGGCAATGCGGCGATCATGATCCTGGGGGAATATGCTACCCCGGAAGCGGTCGCCGCACTCGAAAAGCAGTTGCATCTGGATCAGCCCTGGTACGCTCAATACCTGAGCTGGGTCGCCGGCATTCTGCGCGGCGACTTCGGCACCTCGCTGCGCCTCTCCTTGCCGGTGACCCAGGTCGTCGGCGAGGCCTTCGTAAACTCGGCGATGCTGGGCGCAACTGCGCTTGTCGTGGTCACGATCACCGCCATTCCGCTCGGCGCGTTGGCTGCTTTGAAGCGCGGTACCGGGATGGATCTCGGGCTTGGCCTGTTCAGCTATCTCGGCACGGCGCTGCCGGAATTCGTCACGGCAACGCTGTTGCTCGTCTTCTTTGCAGCACCGAGCCAAGGGCTTTTTCCTGCCGGCGGCTTCGTTGCGCCCTGGGAAGATCTTGGCGGTTTCGCCGCACATGTCGTGCTGCCAGCGGCGACACTCGGCCTCGTGCTGATGGCGCATATTTCCCGGCAGGTGCGTTCGGAAATGTCGGAAGTGCTGTCTTCCGACTATATTCGCGCGGCACGGCTGAAAGGCCTGACCGAGAAGCGGGTGATCCGCCGTCATGCGCTGCCGAACTCGCTGGCGCCGGCAATCGCCGTCATCTCGCTCGATATCGGCTATCTGCTTGGCGGCATCATTGTTGTCGAGGAGATCTTCGCCTGGCCGGGTCTTGGCCGCCTGCTGATCTATGCGCTGGAAAACCGCGACCTGCCCGTCATTCAGGCCGTGACCCTGCTTCTCGCGGCCGTCTATGCCCTGTCCAACCTTCTGTCGGACATCGTCATTGCCCTGCTCGATCCGAGGGTGCGTTATGCGTAATTTCTTTTCCTCTCCCACGGCGATCATGGGCACGGCCCTGCTTTCGATCGTGCTTTTTGCCGCGATCTTCGGCCCGATGATCGCACCCTATGACCCGCAGGCCTTCGATCCGTTGAACCGCCTGCAGGGTCCGTCGCTGACGCATCTGTTCGGCACCGACCAGTTCGGCCGTGACCTGCTTTCGCGCATCCTGACCGGTGCGCCCTCGACTGTCGCCTTCGGTATCGGCGCGACGCTGCTGGGTGTCGGCATCGGTTCGATCATCGGCGTTGTCGCCGGTGTCTCCGGCGGCTGGGTCGACAGCACGATCATGCGTGTTCTCGACGGGCTTCTGGCTGTGCCGGACCTGCTGTTCACGCTTCTGATCGTCACCATTCTGGGTGGCGGCATGGAACATGCGATGCTGGCCGTATCGGTCGCATTTGCGCCGGGCATGGCCCGTATTGCGCGCAGCGCCGTGCTTTCCGTTCGTACCCGCGACTATGTGCGCGCCGCCGTGGCGCGCGGTGAAACCGGCTTCTATATCGTCACCTGCGAAGTGCTGCCGAATGCGCTGAGCCCGATCGTGGTCGAAGCGACGATCCGCGTCTCGTTTGCCATCATGATCGGCGCGACGCTCGGTTTCCTTGGTCTCGGTGCACAGCCGCCGAGCACCGAATGGGGGCTGATGGTGGCGGAAGCCCGCCAGTTCATGTTCCGCAATCCCTGGTGCGTGGCAGTTCCGGGTATTTCGATTGCCATTGCCGCACTCGGTTTCAACCTTTTCGGCGACGCCCTGCGTGACGCCCTCGACCCCAAGAGGAGCCACGGATGACCTTGCAGACCATGAGCCAAGACGTGATTGCCGCTGCCGAAAAGCCGGCGCTTTCGATCATCAACTATTCACTGTCCTACAAGACCGCCAACGGGCTGGTTGCGGCGCTGAAAAATATCGACCTGACGATCCCGAAGGGAAAGACGGTCGGTCTTGTCGGCGAGAGCGGCTCGGGAAAATCGTCGATGGCGTGGTCGGTGATGCGTTACCTGCCGCCGAACGCGGTGGAAACCGGCGGCGCCATTCGCCTCGCCGGTGAGGAACTGCTGGACCATACGCCGTTCCAGATGGCCGATATCCGCGGCAGGCGTATGTCGATGGTGTTTCAGGATCCCTCGACCTCGCTCAACCCGACCATTCGCCTGGGCGAGCAGATCGCCGAAGTCTTGATGCGCCATCGCGGCCTGACCAAGGCGCAGGCTTGGGGCGAGGCGGAAGTGGCGCTTGCGCGCACCGGCATCACCAGGCCGAAGGAAATGCTGCAGCGGTTTCCGCATGAGGCATCGGGCGGCGAAAAGCAGCGTGTCGTGATTGCCACCGCCTTTGCCTGCGAGCCGGAACTGATCATTTTCGACGAACCGACAACGGCGCTCGATATTCTGACTGCGCGGCAGATCCTCGACCTGTTCAACCAGTTGCGCGACGAGACGAATGTCTCCGCGCTCTATATCTCGCACGATCTCGGGCTGGTTTCCCGCGTGGTGGACGAGGTTTCGGTTCTGCACAAGGGTGTCATCGTCGAGCGTGGGCTTGTCGGCGAGGTGTTCGCCAAACCTTCCGCGCCCTACACAAAGCAGCTGATCGGTGCTGTGCCGAATCCGGACCGCTGGATCGGCGTCGATCAACCGGCCGAGCCGAAGACGCTGATCAGGCTGGACGGGATCGGTGTGCATTATGGTGCGCCATCGAAGATCCAGAAAATGTTCTGGCCGGAAGATGCCGAAAAGGTCGGCTTCTGGGGCGCGAAGGACGTCAATTTCGAGGTTCGCAAGGGCGAGCTTCTCGGCGTTGTCGGTGAGAGCGGATCGGGCAAGTCGACCATTGCCAAGGTTCTCGCAGGCCTGCAGGATTTTCAGGGCAATCTCGAAATCGAGGGAAAAACGGTCGGCAGCCGCAAGGCGATCGACCGGGCCTATCGTCGCCGGGTGCAGATCGTCTTCCAGCATCCCGATGCCTCACTTAACCCGCGCCAGAAGATCGGCACGATCATCGCCCGGCCGCTGAAGCTTTACGGCGTTGTCCCGCGGGAGAAGATCAAGGCGCGGATTGCCGAGCTTCTGGAGATGGTGCGGCTTCCGGCGGACTATGCTGACCGTTATCCGCATCAGCTCTCCGGCGGTGAAAAACAGCGCGTGGCGATTGCCCGCGCCTTTGCGGCCGAGCCCGAACTGGTGATCTGCGACGAGGTGACGGCGGCGCTCGACGTTTCGGTTCAGGCGGCAGTGGCCGAGCTGCTGGTCAAGCTGCAGAGGGATACCGGCGCTGCCTGTGTGTTCATCACCCACGATCTCAACCTGATCCGCCAGCTGGCGCATCGCATTGCCGTCATGCATCACGGCAAACTGGTCGATTTCTTCGATCGGCCGGATGCGCGATCGGAAGACCGGGATCCCTATACCAAGGCATTGCTCGATGCGGTGCCGGTTCATACGCCCGTGGAGGCTTTTGAAATCGCATGAGCATGTATGTCCCCCAGGAGTTTGCCGGTGAAACGCGCGGTGGCCGTCAGGTTCTGCTGAAGTTCAGGCAGGCCGAGTTCGAAACGCGCCTTGCGGCGACACGTCGACGGATGCGGGAGCGCGGGCTCGATGCGCTGGTCGTGTTCTCGCAGGAAAGCCACTACTGGCTGACGAGCTATGACACGGCGGGTTACGTGTTTTTCCAGGCCGGTCTTGTGCTGGCCGACGATGGCAGCGACACCGTGCTCCTGACCCGGACGCCGGATCTGCGCCAGGCGAATGTCGCTTCGCTTTATGACGATGTGCGTGTCTGGCTGAATGCCGAGGATGCGAACCCGGCTAACGACCTGCGCGTCATCATGGCCGAGAAGGGTCTTGCCGGCAAAAAGGTCGGCGTCGAATATGCGACCTACGGCCTGACCGGCGCCAATGCGCGGATGGTCGATACGGCGCTCGAAGGTTTCTGCGTCACCGAGGATGCATCAGACATCATCCGCACCGGGCGTCTGGTGAAATCCACGGCCGAGCTGGACCATGTGCGCATGGCGGGCAAGCTGGCGGATGCGGCCGTGCGCGCGGCAATCGATGCGACGAAACCGGGCATTCCCGATACCGTGCTTTCGGGTGCGGCACTGACTTCCATGCTGTCCGGTGGCGGTGATATCCCGTCAGGCGGGCCGCTCGTCAATTCGGGACCGCGCGCGCTTTACGGCCGCGGCATCGGTGGTCCGCGACTGATCGAGGAACAGGACCAGATCCTGGTCGAACTTGCCGGCTCTCATTGCCGCTATCATGTCGTGGTCGAACATACGCTGGTGACCGGCAAGCCGGATCCGCGCCAGTTCGACATGCTGAAGGTGGCGAAGGAGGCGCTCGACGGGATCAAGGATGCGGCAAGGGCAGGCGTGGCGCTCGGGACGCTCGACGATATCCATCGCCGGGTGCTGGACGATGCCGGTTTTGCCAAGGCGCGTTATGCCGCCTGCGGTTATGCGCTGGGCTGCACCTTCAAGCCGACCTGGATGGACGTGCCGCCGATGATCTATTCCGGCAATCCGCTGATCATGACGCCGGGCATGGTGTTCTTCGTCCATATCATGATCCCCGACGCGACCACCGGGCTGGTTGCCGGCGTCGGCCAGACCTTTGCGATCACCGACGGCGCGCCGGAAGTGTTCAGCGAACTTCCGGTGGAACTCTACTGCTGCTGAGCGCGGCACTGACAATCACGACATAAAAGAGCAGGCATTCATGGATCTTGAACTGAGTGGAAAGACGGCGCTGGTGTTTGGCGCAGGCGGCGGACTTGGCGGGGCAATCGCGCGGTCACTGGCGGCGGAAAAGGCCAATGTCGTGGTTGCCGATATCGATCTGGTAGCAGCCGAAAAGACGGCGCAGGCGATCGAGGCTCAGGGGCACAAGGCTTTCGCGCTGCAATGGGATATCGGCGATCTTTCGGTGATCGAGGAACGGCTGGCGCTGATCGGCTCGACCTTCGGGGCGGTGGATGTGCTGGTCAACAACACAGGTGGCCCGCCGCCGACACCGGCAGCCGGACAGGCGCCGGAAATCTGGTCGAAATATTTCGACAGCATGGTGCGTTCGGTGATCGCGGTAACCGATGCGATCCTGCCGTCGATGCGCGAGCGCGGTTTCGGCCGCATCATCACCTCGACGTCTTCGGGTGTGGTTGCCCCCATACCCAATCTCGGCATTTCCAACAGCCTGCGGCTGGCGCTGGTCGGCTGGTCAAAGACGCTGGCGCGGGAAGTGGGCCGTGACGGGATCACTGCCAATGTCGTGCTGCCGGGCCGGATCGCCACGGGGCGCATCGTCTTTCTCGACGAGCAGAAGGCCAAGCGCGAGGACCGACCGGTGGCGGATGTCACGAAGGAAAGCACGGGCTCCATTCCGGTCGGCCGTTATGGCGATCCGCAGGAATATGGCGATGCGGTCGCTTTCCTCGCGAGCCCGCGCGCATCCTACATCACCGGCTCGGTGATCCGTATCGACGGTGGCCTTCTCGCCAACATCTGATTAGAAATTACGACCAAGACCTGCGGTTTTGAGCGGGCATATGGGAGAAAGACATGACATTCAGCACTGAGGCCAAGGGCGTCTATGCGATCGCCGCCACGCCGTTTCATGACGATGGCGCGATCGACTTCAACTCGGTCGATCGCCTGACGGACTTTTATGAAGAGAGCGGCTGCACCGGCATCACCATTCTAGGCATCATGGGCGAGGCGCCGAAGCTGGAAGCGGATGAAAGCCGGGCGATCATCAAGCGCATGGTAGAGCGCGCCAAAATTCCGGTCATCGTCGGCGTTTCGGCGCCCGGTTTTGCCGCGATGCGTTCGCTTGCCCGCAGCTCGATGGACATGGGCGCTGCCGGCGTGATGATCGCGCCGGGACAGGGGGCAAAGACAGACGAGCAGACCATCAACTATTTCGCCGGTGCCGTGGAAGCGGTCGGCGAAGACGTGCCGTGGGTGCTGCAGGATTATCCGCTGACGCTCAACACGGTGATTGCAACCAGCGTGGTTGCCAAGATCATCACCAACCACCCATCCTGCCTGATGCTGAAGCACGAGGACTGGCCGGGTCTTGAAAAGATCTCGAAGCTGCGTGCCATGCAGAAGTCGGGCGAGCTGCGCGAATTCTCCATCCTCTGCGGCAATGGCGGCATGTTCCTCGATTTCGAGCCGGAGCGCGGTGCCGACGGCGCGATGACCGGTTATGGTTTCCCCGACATGCTGACGGAGCTTGTGTCTCTGTTTGAAGCGGGAAAACGCGACGAGGCGCATGACCTGTTCGACGCACATCTGCCGCTGATCCGCTACGAGCAGCAGCTCGGCGTAGGCCTGGCAGTGCGCAAGCACATCCTGAAGCGCCGCGGCGTGATCGCGTCGGATGCCCAGCGCAAGCCGGGGCAGATGCTGACGGCAACGGCGAAGGATGAGGTGGACTACCTGCTGGCACGCGTGGCGCGGCATGACAAGCGGGCTGCGCTGTAAGCGATATGCCACGGAAGAGAGCGACACCGCTCGCTCCGTCATGCTCGACCTTGTGTCGCTGCTGTCCGGTTTAAATTTGATGGACTAGGTGCACGGTGTTGATTCTACTCGTGTTCGAGCGTTTGGCGACGATCTCGGACACGACCTGGGAGCAACCCCGTGCGGCATCACAATGGCGTCTTTCATGATCTTTTGAAGCGCGTACCGTGGTCCGCCTTCGAGTGTCTTATGGCGCCACCAGAAAGAACCCGGTTTCCGATCCGGTTCGCGAGATCACGGTCAGGACAGAAACGGGCAAGCTGTCCAACGATCTTGATGCGCCCGTGCAAGGGATCGCCGATCTCATCCTGAAGATGGCACTCGCCGACCAGAGGGCGGTACTCAGCCGGCTCGCTTTCACCCGCCTCGTGCGCATCGAGCTGATGCACCGGAGAGCCACAGACAAACCGCTCAAACCACCCGAAACATGGCGCACAAACTCAAAGCAGACGGCGTTTGAATGGGCATGGGTTTAGACCGGACAGCAGAGGTCTTGTGCCGAGCATCCGCTGCCGTTTCGGTTTCGGTGAGGTTGCGGGCTTGGCGACCTTATTAACGCGTGTCGCATCTATTCCGCCTCATATCCTGCTGTCTTGAAGAAGTTTCTGCATTCGATGACGGAAAACAGGCTGATGATGTCACCGAGTGCTTGCGTGATCGTATCGAAGCCGCGTGCGGCTCGTTTTCGCAGCAACGCCTTGAGTTTTGAGAACGCCATTTCTGTGGGATTCAGGCCCGGCGAATAGGGTGGCAGGAAGAGAAGCCACGCTCCCTCCGCCTTGACCAATTGTTCGGCTCGTTCGTTTTCATGGAAGCCGACGATATCGAGAATGACGACGTCGCCGGGGACAGTGTCGGCACGAGTTGTGTTTCGATCCATGTTTCGAAGATACGGCAGTTCATCGGTGCATTGACGATCCATGGCGCAGTCAGACCGTGGCATCGAAGAGCGGCAATGAAGGTCTGGGTTTTCCAGTGGCCGAAAGGAGCGCAGGCGGCAAAGCGGCTGCCTCTCGCAGACCATCCGGTGCAGAAACCGGCCGACTGTTGCGCGGTGGACTTCAACGCCGCGCTCGGCGAGTTCGACACACAGTTCATCCAAGGTCACTTCACCATGGGCCGCCGCGCGCTCGCTGATCCAGTCCCCATGGGACGAAAGCTTGGCTCCGCCAGGAGGATGGCCTTGCCTGGCCGCGGCAAGCGAACCAGACGAACGCTGCAGGATCATCACGTTGTTGACGAAGCGGGGCGAAACGCGGAAATGCCGCCCGGCTTCCCGGCTTCCCGGTTGCTATTGCTCTCATTCACAAACGCGACGACACGCAATAAGATATGCGCTTGCTGTTCCAACTGCCATGCGTACCTTTCGAATATCATGGGGTTAAGATACCACCCGTCGGAGTGCGGCCAATCCTTCTGTCGTTGATGGGAAACTCAGCAATGCCACAGCGGAGAACCGTGCAGCTGAAGATTTGTTGCAAAGAGCGGCGCGGCGCTGGATCCGGCCGCGATCATTCGAAAATCAGGAGGCGTGCCGTGACCGTCCGGCTCTTCAGGCATCCCGAAGCTTCCTTTTTGCCACAAGCGCTGTGAAGGAAATTGCACCGAGGAAAAGGCCGAGGCCCAGATCGTCCGCCATGACGCCCCAACCGTCAGGAAGAGCTTCGAGATAGTGAAAAGGCCACGGCTTGATCCGGTCGAGAAACAGGAAAACCGCGCCAAATGCCGCAAGAGCGGCCCAGCGCACGCTTTGGCGGACGGTCTGCAGGAAGGCGCCGCCGAGAATAAAGGCCGCCACTTCGTCGATGACAATTCTTCGGTCATCCTCGATGCCAGAGGCCTCGCCGATCGCCGTCGATACGAACACGCCGACCAGAAGGACCAGGGCGCCGGACAAGGGGATCGCCAGTTTCCTGCGCCCTGCGAGCAGCAGTACAAACACTCCCGCGGTCGCAACGGCCAGACCGGCGCGTAACGGCTCCATCAACCCGGCGCCGAACCAGGTCGCCAAGAACCATTGCCAGACGGGGACCAGCGTATCGGCTGGGGGAGTAAGAAGTATCATCTGGTCTTTCTAAGCAGTTGCATTGGGCCGCCGAGGCTTGGGAGGAGAGGATACGCCCGGCGACCCAACTCAAACGAGACGAGATCAGATGTCCTCGTCGCCGCCGAAGTCCATGTCATCTGCAGGTGCTTCGGGAGCTGCCGCATCTGGTTCGGCAGCCTGCGCTTCGTCGCCACCCATCATGCCCATGATTGCGTTGCCGAGCAGGACGCCGCCTGCGACACCCATCGCGGTCTGCGCCGCACCGGCGAGAAACCC
>DLSX01000204.1 GCA_002500765.1 Neorhizobium sp. UBA7851 | reverse complement strand
CCGAGGATGGCGGTGATGCCCTTTTCCTCGCATTCGGCGGCACGCTTCCACTCGTAGTTACCGTACCACGGCGGGGTCTCGCAGATCTTGTTCGGCTCTTCGTGGATGGCGGTGTCGATATAGGCGACGCCGGTATCCATGCAGGCGCGCAGCACCGACATGTTCAAGAAGGCGGTGCCGACATTGATGACGATCTGGCTGCCGGTCTTTTCGATCAGGGCCTTGGTGGCTTCGATGTCAAGCGCATCGAGCGCGTGACCTTCGAGCACGCCTTCCTGCTTCATCGCCTTCTTTTCGTGAACCGAGGCGATGATGGCGTCGCATTTCGACTTCGTGCGCGAAGCGATATGGATATCACCGAGGACATCGTTGTTCTGCGCACACTTGTGGGCAACAACCTGAGCGACGCCACCGGCGCCGATGATGAGCACGTTCTTTTTCATTCTGGGGACCACTCCTTGCGTCCAATCGTCAGAAAGTCTGTCCTGTGGGCCTTTGGCCCTTTCTGATCAGGAAAGGCTCTGTTCGTAGTCCGTGTAGTCAAACTCACGGACCGTCCTGAGGCTGCCATCCAGTTCCCGGATGGCGATTGCCGGCATTTTCACGCCGTTAAACCAGTTTTTCTTGACCATCGTGTAGCCGGCAGCATCCTGGAACGAGATGCGGTCGCCGACCTTTACTTCTTCGGGGAAGTCGAATTCCCCAAAAATGTCTCCGGCAAGGCATGACTTGCCGCAGACCATCGCACGATGGGGTCCCTGGTTGGGGTGAACCTTGGCATTCTCACGATAGATCAGGAGATCCAGCATGTGCGCTTCGATGGACGAATCCACCACGACAAGGTTCTTGCCGTTGTAAAGCGTGTCGAGGACGGTGGTTTCCAGCGTCGTCGATTTGGTGATCGAGGCTTCGCCCGGCTCGAGATAGACCTGCACGCCATATTCGCCGGAGAAACGCTTCAGGCGTTCGGCAAACTGGTCGACCGGATAATCGTCGCCGGTGAAGTGGATGCCGCCGCCGAGCGAGACCCATTCGGCCTTCTTCAGCACGGTTGCAAACTTTTGCTCGATATCGCCGAGCATGCGGTCGAACAGGGCAAAATCCTTGTTCTCGCAGTTGTTGTGGATCATGAAGCCGGAGATCATCTCCATGACCGGATCGACTTTTTTCAGATCCCATTCGCCGAGGCGCGAGAAGGGGCGGGCCGGGTCGGCCAGATCGAAGCTCGAGGACGAAACGCCGGGGTTGAGGCGCAGGCCACGCGTGATGCCCGACGACTGGCTCTCGAAACGCTGCAACTGGCCGATCGAATTGAAGATGATCTTGTCAGCGTGGGACACGACCTCGTCGATCTCGTAATCGGCATAGGCGACCGAATAGGCGTGGGTTTCCTTGCCGAAACGTTCGTGGCCGAGCCGGACTTCGTTGAGCGACGAGGAGGTCGTGCCGTCCATGTAGTCGCGCATGAAATCGAAGACCGACCATGTGGCGAAACATTTCAGCGCCAGCAATGCCTTGGCGCCCGACTTCTCGCGGACAGTGGCAATCCGTTCCATGTTCTGGAGCAGTTTGGACTTGTCGATGAGGTAGTAGGGAGTTTGCAGCATTTTTGTCGGGTGGCCTTCTTACGGTTCTTCTAAAACGTTAAGGGGCCTATTGCCTGACAGAGATGACATCTTCAAGACCCCATGGCTTTTCGGGGTAAAGAAAAGCCCCGCAGCGGTGCTGCGGGGCGCAATGTTGTGAATAGAGACGTTTCATTCGGGGATAAGGCGCTCGTATTCGTCCCGCAGGCGCAGCCAGCCCTGCCAGAAAGGATCGGGCTTGCGGCCATTCGCTTTGGCGGTGAGGATATCGAGATGCATGTGCCAGCCGGCACCGACCATCACCATGTTCTTGCGATCCGAAATCCGCTTGTGGACGAGGGTGAGGAGCACGTCCGAGCCCACGGGCTTCAGCTCGATCGAGACTTCGCCGCGGGGTGGCCAGGTGAAGGCGAGGTGGTGCGGTGCCTCGAAGATGACGATCTCGCCCGTCATCCGCTGTTCCTCGGGAAAACCTTCGGGGCGTGTTTCGGGCTGGCCGGTCAGTTCGTCGTTGCGCCAGACGAGTTCGAATGCACCGCCGGGTGTGCTCGGCATGATGCCGGAGGCAAGCCATTGGCTGCGCAGATCGCTATCGGTGAGATAGTCCCAGATCCGTTCGATCGGGCCGGGCAATTTGCGCTGGATGGTGAGTTCGGCGGGCGCGCTAACCGTTCCGTATTTCTCCAACAGATTCATGCTGTTCATCGGTCTTCTCCCAGTTTTGATTCAAGCTTCATTTCCAGGTTTCGATGCGGGTTTGGCTTGTGTCCGAGCTTCTGCGGCCTTGCGCGCGTCATCCTCCTTCAGAAGGCGTTCGAGTGCGTCGAGACGGTCTGTCCAGAAACGCTCGTAGAAGCCGAGCCATTGATGCGCGGTTGCAAGCGGGCCGGGTTCCAGGCGGCAGAGATGCGTGCGACCCTGGATTTCGCGCCGGACAAGGCCGGCACCTTCCAGCACCTTGATATGCTTCGAGGCGGCGGCAAGCGACATGTCATAGGGTTCGGCCAGTTGCCCGACAGTGCGTTCGCCCAAGGTCAGTTCCGAAAGCATCTGGCGACGGGTGGCGTCGCTCAGCGCGTGGAAGACGATGTCGATCTGATGTGCGCATAATTCAACCATGTGGTTGAATGTGCGCTTGTTGAGGGTGATTGTCAACCGATTGGTTTAGTGTTTTGGTCTGGTGGCGAGTAGGCGCCGTTTCGCGTCATACGGGTGCTGTTCAAAGTCGATATGTCGTCATATCGTGGCGCCGCGCCGGGGGCTGGGATAGCCACGCGCCACAGCAAAAGACTTCGCATGCATTTTGCCACATCAAACCGAGGGAAAATCATGAGTAGCAGTTTCATCACCACCAAGGACGGCACGCAGATCTTTTACAAGGACTGGGGTTCGAAGGACGCCCAGCCTATTGTCTTCCATCACGGCTGGCCGCTTTCGGCCGACGACTGGGATGCGCAGATGCTGTTTTTCCTGGCTGAGGGATTTCGCGTGATTGCGCATGACCGGCGCGGGCACGGGCGCTCCAGCCAGACCGAGACCGGCAACGAGATGGATACCTATGCCGCCGACATGGCGGAGCTTGCGGCGCATCTCGACCTGAAGGGCGCGATCCATGTCGGCCATTCGACCGGAGGCGGGGAGGTGACGCGCTATGTCGCCAAGTTCGGCCAGCCGCAGGGACGTGTCGCCAAGGCGGTGCTGATCGGGGCGGTGCCGCCGATCATGGTGAAGAGCGACAAGAACCCGGGCGGGTTGCCGCTCGAAGTGTTCGACGGGTTTCGCAAGGCGCAGGCGGCCAACCGGGCGCAGTTCTTCCTCGATATCCCGACCGGGCCGTTTTACGGTTATAACCGGCCGGGTGCGGAGGTTTCCGAAGGGGTGATCCGCAACTGGTGGCGACAGGGGATGATGGGCGGCACCAAGGCCCATTACGATTGCATCAAGGCGTTTTCGGAGACGGATTTCACCGAGGATCTGAAGGCGATCGACGTGCCGGTGCTGGTGATGCACGGCACCGACGACCAGATCGTGCCGTTTGCCGATTCCGCACCACTGTCGTCGAAGCTTTTGAAGAACGGCACGCTCAAGGTTTATGACGGGCTGCCGCACGGCATGGCGACGACCCATGCGGATATCATCAATGCGGATCTGCTGGCGTTTTTCAGGTCGTGATGTTGGCTGGGCAATTGGGGGGAGGTCTGCCCCTCACCCTAACCCTCNNCGGCAGGCGGATGAGGGGCTGCTCGACGGCGCTCAGATCAGCTGGAACTTGTCCACATCCACCATTCCCTTGTCGGAAATCTTCAGGTGCGGGATGACGGGCAGAGGCAGGAAAGCGACCTGCAGAAATGGTTCTTCCAGAGTCGTTCCAAGGGCATAGGCGTGTTTTCTCAAGTCGTGCAGCGTGTCGCGCACCCATTCGTAAGGTTCGAGACTCATCAGGCCGGCGATGGGCAAGGCGATTTCGCCGGTGACCTTGCCATCCTCCACGACGACGAAGCCGCCCTTGATCTCGCCAAGGCGATTGGCGGCGAGCGCCATGTCGTCCTCGGAGACACCGACGACACAGATATTGTGGCTGTCATGGCCGACGGTCGAGGCGATCGCGCCCTTCTTCAGGCCAAAGCCCTGGACGAAGCCGTTGGCGTGGTTGCCGTTCTTGCCATGGCGCTCGATGACGGCGACCTTGATGATGTCGCGGGCAAGATCGACCCCCGCCTGATTGCCGGCGGCGGGCAGGCGGTAACGGCGATGTTCGGTGATGATCTTTCCGGGCATGACGCCGATCACCGGCGTTTCGCTTTCAGAATAGGGGACGCCGAAATGCATGGCCTGGACGGGACGCGCCTTGACGCTGTCGAGGCCAACCGGGGCGACCGGCTTGCGGGTAGCGAAGAGCTCGTCGGTGACCTTTCTGCCGGCGGAGAAGACGATCTCGGCCTTGCAGTTTTCGAGCGTGTCGATGACGACGAGATCGGCACGCCAGCCAGGGGCGACGAGGCCGCGATCACGTAGGCCGAAGGCCTTTGCGGCCGAGATCGAGGCTGCGCGATAGATGGCGAGAGGTTCTACGCCGGCCCTGATCGCGGTGCGGATCATATAGTCGAGATGGCCCTGTTCTGCGATGTCGAGCGGGTTACGGTCGTCGGTGCAGAGCGCCAGATAGGGCGACAGGCGTTCGGTGATGATCGGCATCAGCGCTTCGAGATCCTTGGAGACGGAGCCTTCGCGGACGAGCACATGCATGCCCTTGCGGATCTTTTCCATCGCCTCCTCGGCGGTCGTCGATTCATGTTCCGTGCGGATGCCGGCGGCAAGATAGCCGTTGAGGTCATTGCCGCGCAGAAGCGGGGCATGGCCATCGATATGGTCGCCGTAAAACGCGTCGAGCTTGGCGAGGCAGACGGGATCCTTGTGGATGACGCCGGGGAAATTCATGAATTCGGCAAGGCCGATGACCTTGGGGTGATCGCGGAAGGGGAGCAGCTTTTCGATCGGCAGGTCGGCGCCTGCCGTTTCCAGATGGGTGGCCGGCACGCAGGATGAGAGCTGGACGCGGATGTCCATGATCGTTTCGAGCGACGAGTCGAGGAAATAGCGTATGCCTTCCTCGCCGATGACATTGGCGATCTCGTGCGGGTCGCAGATCGCGGTCGTCACGCCATAGGGCAGAACGCAGCGGTCGAATTCGTGGGGCGTGACGAGGGAGGATTCGATGTGGAGGTGGGTGTCGATGAAACCCGGAACGACGACCTTTCCCGAAATGTCGATCTCGGTCTTGCCAGTGTAGTCGCCATAAGTGCCGACGATGCGATCGCCGCAGATGGCGATGTCGGAGGCGACGAGTTCACCGGTGACGAGGTCGAAGAATTTGCCGCCTTTCAGCACGATATCCGCGGGCTCGCGGCCGGTGCCCTGATCGATGAGGGTTTCGAGGCGAGTGGTCATGGGGTGCTCCTGGCATTTTTCGATTCCCTCCTACTTAGCCCGTCAATGTGAAAACTGGGAGGGGTGAAAACGGGGAGAGGAAACAGGAAATTCACCGTTTATGGTGCTGGGACCCTGACATTGCCGCCGCAGAATATCGTGGCTACGGACCTGCCCTTGAAGCCGCCGTTCTCGATCAGGCCCGCGAGGCCTGCAACGCCTGCCTCTTCAACGACGAGGCCGTAATGGCTGAGAGAGAAATCCCGCGCCCGGCTGATCGCATCCTCGCTGACTTGCCAGACCTCATCGACCGTCGCCTTCATGCAGTCCAGCGCATAGGGCACGCATTCGCGCACGGCGATGCCATCGGCGGCAGTATCTGCCGTTTCGGTCGAGACGAGCCGGTCGGTTTCCCATGAGTGTTTCATCGCCGGTGCGTTGGCGGCGACGACGCCGATCACCTTGCAGGCCGGTGCCCTGGCCCTGATCCAGGTGCCGATGCCGGTCAGCAATGCGCCATTGCCGAGCGGGACGATGATGGCGTCGAGGGAGATGCCGCCTTGCGAGAGATGTTCGGTGATTTCCAGCGCGATCGTGCCTGCACCTTCGGCGATGCTGCGCAGGGCGCCGTCTTCGACGAAGGGGCAGCCGTTGATCTTAGCATAAGCGCGGGCGGCGGCTTTGGCGGCATCGAAATCACCGCCTTCGAGCCGCACCTCTGCTCCAAGCCTGCGCATGGCCTCGACCTTGCCGGGATTGGCGGTGGTGGCGGAGAAGATCAACACCTTGCGACCACGTGCGCGGCCGGCATAGGCGAGGCCCTGGCCGAAATTGCCGGCGGAGGCGGACACGACCGGATGATCGCCCGGCGCTTCGTTCTGCATCCACCAGTCGGTGCCGCGGCCCTTGAAGGATCGGATCGGGTTGAGCGTCTCCACCTTGGCGAAAAGCCGCAGGCCGAGTTCTGCATTGGCCGGCTGCTGCTCGATCAGCGGGCTGCCGGTAAAGACCGGATCGATGGCGCGGGAGGCGGCCAGAATGCCGTTTGCGGATGGGGCGGGCTGTTCATGAGTCATTTCAACAGCATGGCCATGAAAAGCTGGTGTTATTCCTGAAGATATCGGACGATGCGGAAATATCTCCCGATTAGCGATTTCAGGTGGGAAAATTACCCATGACCTTGACCAAGGCGGACCGCAATATCCTCAGGCTGATGCAGCAGGACGCGACCATTACGCTGAGCGAACTTGCCGAGCGGGTGGGGCTGTCGCCGTCTTCTGCGCAAAGGCGGCTGCAGAAGCTGCGCGAAGACAAGGTGATCCTGCGCGATGTTTCGATCGTCGATCCGAAGAAAGTCGGCGGAGCTGTTTCGATGCTGGTCGAGGTGGAACTGGAGCGTGACCGGCCCGAGCTTCTACCGCCGTTCCAGCGCTGGGTGACCGAGACGCCAGAAGTGCAGGAGGCGTGGGGCACATCGGGACGAGGGGATTATACGCTGGTGATCCTCGCCCAATCGGTGGAGCATTTCGATGCGCTGGCTGACCGGATGATGGATCTCAATCCGAACATCCGCAAATTTACCACCAGCGTGGTGCTGAAGACGCTCAAACGCGGGCTGGTCGTGCCGGTGGAGTGATGTCGCAGGGCGATCTGTTGATGTGTACACCCGGTTGCGCTTCTGATGCGCCTCAAACGAAACGGGCGCCCGAAGGCGCCCGCTGACTGTTTTGGGTCCGATTACTCGGCGGCGACGATCTTGCCGCCTTCCCACTTGTAGAGCGAGAAGCTCTGCGAGGTGAGGTCGCCGGTTTCGCCGTAGGTGAGCTGGCCGATGGCGGTCGGGATGGAAGAGCCGTCCTTCAGCGCTGCGGTAACTGCTTCCGCGTCTTCTGCGCTCTTGGCTTTTTCGATGCCGGCCTTGATGACCTGTACGGCGGCATAGGCGTTCAGCGTGAAGGCTTCGGCCGGGATGTTCTTGGCGGCGAGCGAGTCTGCCGCAGCCTTGGAATCCGGGCTCTTCAGGGCGTCGGATGCGTTGGTGAAGAGCGTGCCGGCTGCCGCTTCGTTGCCGATCGTCCAGTATTCGGAGTTCGACAGGCCGTCGCCGCCGATGATCTGGGCGTTGAGCGAAAGGTCACGCAACTGGCGCGCCAGAAGGCCACCTTCCGGGTGGTAGCCGCCGAAATAGATGACATCGACATTTTCCGACTTCAGACGGGCGGTCAGCGCGCCGAAGTCCTTGTCGCCAGGCGTGACGGCTTCATTGACGACTTCGGTGATGCCGCCCGCATTGAGGGTCGCCTTGAACGAGTCTGCGAGGCCCTTACCATAGGCGCCCTTGTCGTTGATGATGGCGACGCGCTTGTCCTTCAGCTTTTCAAGTACGTATTTCGCGGCAACTTCGGCCTGCTGGTCGTCGCGGCCGCAGGTGCGCAGGACGTTTGCGAGGTCGCGCTTGGTGAGATCCGGTGCGGTGGCGGTAGGGGTCACCATCAGCACGCCGTTTTCAGACAGAACGTCCGAAACGGGAATGGAAACGCCTGATGTAACCGGGCCGACGACGAAACGGATGCCTTCGCCGACAATCTGGTTGGCGGCGGAAACGCCCTGCTTCGGTTCGCCGGCGTCGTCCGCCAGCTTCAGCACGACCTTCTCGCCGAGGATGCCGCCTGCCTTGTTGATGTCGTCAACGGCCGTCTGGGCACCGTTCTTGACCTGATCGCCATAAGCGGCGACAGGGCCGGTCAGCGGGGCGATGAGGCCGATGGTGATATCGGCATGAGCGAGCGGTGCGAAAGCCAGCGAGGCAGCAAGGGCTGCCGTGATTGTCTTAATTGTCATGTCTGTCTCCTTGGGGCATCGGCAGAATTCATTGGCAGGCCGCCTGGACTGCCGGTCATGACGTCTGGCGCGCCAACTGCGCGAACAAAATTCCGAGCAAAGGGCTGCGCAAGACATCGGCCTGTTTGCGGCTATGTTTAGCTCACGAAGCAGGCAGTAATTTTTGTAGAAATATTGAGGGTGGCGCGCAAGAAGATAACCGAAACTGCGACACTCCGGTGGGGATATTTCAATGCCCGATGGAAACGACAGGAGCGGGTGCGACACGTGCGTCAGTCAAAGCCGCTATCCGTCGACGCGCTTGCGCAAGGAAGCCGATCGGCGAGTGCATCGACAATTTCGCCAAAGCGTGTCGCGATCCTCGGATTCGGTCCTCGCGCTTCAGATGCCTGGTTTGTCGAATGTCTTTTTTGCGCAAACCGCAGCACACTTCCGCGCGACATGCGCTGGAAAGTGATGGGGTATCGATGTGCCAAAACTGAAAGAGCCCGGGCATTGCCCGGGCGTCTTTAGACCGATCCAAATAAATCACGCAGCAGCAGAGGTTTTCCGCTCTGCGGCGATATAGATATCTTCGAGGCTGTCGAGGATCTTCAATACAGACTCCGAGGAGCTGGAATAATAGATCGTCTGCGCGTCGCGCCGGGTCTTGACCAGCTTCTGTGCCCGAAGCTTGGAAAGATGCTGGGACAGGGCCGACTGGCTCAAGCCTACGCGTGTCGCCAGTGCACCCACTGCGACCTCTCCCTTTACCAGGCAGCAGAGAATCATCAGCCGCTTGGGGTTGGCCATTGCCGACAGCAGGCCCGCTGCTGCGTTAGAATGCTCAGATAGTGCAACCTTGTCCATTAGTTCTCTTCACCTCGTCTCCAAAGTGGCCGCGCAATTCACCAAATATTGTTATCCGGTAATGTTAGGCGGCACAGGCGGAATTTGTACATCCCCTAAATTTCGGGTAGTTCGAGCTACATTTTAGTTTATTTGCAGATATAATGTATGACGTCCTTCGGCAAGTCTAGTCTGTGCTGAAACTCGTGCCGGACGAGTACATCACCCGAAATCAGATCAATCCCGGCGGGATCGACCAATCCGAATCTCCAATTCTTGTCTCCAAGACCCAGGCGTTGCGCAAAACCTGCGGCTTCGGCGGTCTTTTCGACCAATTCGTCCTGCAGTTCCAGCCACGCTGATTCGTCCGCGGCGAGCTGAAAAACCAGATCTTCGCCGCCCAGAGCATAGGCCCGGCCAAAGCCTCCGTTCAGTGAAGCCTGGACGGGTACAAGCCGGTAGAATCTGAAATCGGGAAAATCGACGTAAAGCTGTGCCTTGGCATGGCGTCTGAGGAACCGGGCGCGAATTCTCTGGTGGTCGGCGCTCTCCCTGGAAACGAGCGCCGCCTCGCAGAAAACGGTGATCCTGGCATGGGCAAGCGGGTCACCTTTTCCCGGTTCACCTGCAAGCAGGGAGCAGCGGCTGTCGTCCTTGAGGCCTTTCGTGTGACCCGAAAGCGCCGAAACGAGCACGACCGGGACGCCATCGAGGTCAATCGCCGTCAAAGCCCTGCTGACGGAAGGGAAGCCTGTTGCCGGATCCAGCACTGCGAGCGACATGTAGCGCGCACCGCGTATGAGCGTACGAGCAAGCTCGCGTGCCTCGTCATCTGTGGGGCGCAATAACTGGGCCTGCTCGGCCATCCGTCACTCTCTGGTCGTTTTTCGATTTTGCTTTACTTTTATATCATTTAATTCTGCGCGGAAAAAGGGACCTTGCCGCGTCAAGTTTGCGCACCATCTACCAGTGGTTAAATTCATAGCTCAACGATTATCGCGCAGCCGATGGCGCGTGAGGCCATTCACGACGTCATCCGCCGTGATGGAGCCGACGATGCTGCCGTTATCGACGATGGCGATGGTGCCGCGCTGGCGCGCAAGCCCGTCCATGATATCAACAAGAGGCGTATCCGGTGAGGCGGAGGCGGAAATGGGAATTCCGTTCGAGGCGGCCGAGACACCTTTCGTCATGACGTCGCCTGCGGTCAGCATACTGATCGGGTTCATGTGCCGGACGAAATCGGCGACGTAATCGTCTGCCGGGTCACGGACTATTTCCTGCGGGGTACCGCACTGGATGATCTGTCCACCTTCCATGATGGCGATGCGATTGCCGATGCGAAACGCTTCGTCGAGATCGTGGCTGACGAAAAGGATCGTCTTTTTCAGCCGGCGCTGGAATTCCAGCAATTCATCCTGCAGCTTGGTGCGGATCAGCGGATCGAGGGCGGAAAAGGGTTCGTCCATCAGCAGGATGGGGGCGCCTGTGGCAAAGGCGCGGGCAAGCCCGACGCGTTGCTGCATGCCGCCCGAAAGCTCGCCGACGCGCCGGTCCGCCCATTGGCTAAGGCCGACCAGTTCAAGCTGCTCGCCGATGCGCTTCTTGCGCTCCGTTTCGGCGATGCCCGCAAGCTCGAGACCGAAACCGACATTNNAACCGAGCGCCACGGGAGAAGGCCGAATTGCTGGAAGACCATCGAGACGGTGTGCATGCGCAATTCGCGCAGCGTCCTGGCGCTGGTCCTGTAGGGATCGACCGGGCCTGCGGGCGTGGCGACGCTGACGCTGCCGCGTACCACCGGTGCCAGGCCGTTCACGGCGCGCAGAAGCGTGGATTTTCCCGAGCCGGAAAGCCCCATCAGGACGAGAATTTCGCCTTCGCGAATCGACAGCGAGGCATTCGACACGCCAACGACAATGCCGGTCTTCGCGCTGATCTCGTCGCGGCTCCTGCCGGAATCGAGCAATGGCAGGGCGGCATTCGGCTCGTTGCCGAAAACGATATCGACGTTGCTGAAGGTTACGCAGTCCGTGGTCGAAAGGCCGGTCATGTCTGATCTCCGTTTCGGCTTTTGAACAGGCGATCGAGAATGATGGCGAGGATGACGATGCAGAGCCCCGCTTCGAAGCCACGGGTGATGTTGACGGTGTTGAGTGCCCGCACGACCGGCACGCCAAGCCCGTTTGCACCGACGAGAGCGGAGATGACGACCATGGACAGCGACAGCATGATGGTCTGGGTCAGGCCGGCCATGATCTGAGGCATGGCATAGGGGAGTTCGACCTTGCGCAGCACCTGCGAGGGTGTGGCGCCGAAAGCCACGGCCGCTTCGGTCAGCGCGCCCGGGGTAGAGATGATGCCGAGGCGCGTAAGGCGGATCGGCGCCGGAATGGCAAAGATCACGGTGGCGATCAGGCCAGGCACCATGCCGAGACCGAAAAGGATGAGGGCTGGGATCAGATAGACGAAGGTCGGGATGGTCTGCATCAGGTCGAGGACCGGGCGCATGCCCTGATAGATCCATTCCCGCCTTGCCGCGGCAATCCCGAGCGGAATGCCGATCGCCATGCTGACCACGGTTGCCGCCAGCACGAGGGCGAGCGTCTCGGTCGTCTCTTTCCAATAGCCCAGATTGTAGATCAAAAGCAGGCCAAGACAGGTGAAGGCGGAAACACCGAGGGAGCGGCGAAGGCCGTAGGCGAGCGCCGTAAAAAGCGCAATGAGCAGGAAGGGGTTCGGATATTGCAGAACCGTCAGAAGCGCATCGATGACCCTGGACAGGACATGTGACAGCCAGTCGAAGAACCAGCTTGCATTGGTCGTCAGCCAGTCGACGGCATTTTTCGCCCAGTTACCAAGGCGAAGCTTTCCACTCGAATCGACGAGCCAGTCGGGTAGCCAGTTCACGTCCGGAACCACCTCAAATATTGAACGGGCAGGGCGAAAGGGCCGGCCCTCATGTGAGGGCGGCCCTTGATTTCAGGTCAGAGGCCGAGTTCCGACTTGACGGCATCAAGGCCCGGCTTGCCGTCCTTGGTCGTCACACCGGCAAGCCATGGTTCGATCGCAGCGCCGTTGGCCTTCAGCCAGTCGGTTGCCGCAACTTCAGGCTCTTCGCCGTCATTCAGGATGCCGCCCATGATCTCGTTTTCCATCGGCAGCGAGAATTTCAGGTTCTTGATGAAGGTGCCGACATTCGGGCACTCTTCCGTGTAGCCCGCGCGGACATTTGTATAGACTTCGGCACCGCCGAAATTCGGGCCGAACACGTCATCGCCGCCGGTCAGATAGGTCAGCTTGAAATTGGCGTTCATCGGATGCGGTTCCCAGCCGAGGAAAACGACCGGCTCGCCGGCCTTGTCGGCGCGGGCGACCTGGGCGAGCATGCCCTGTTCGGAAGATTCGACCACTTCGAGTTTCTTCAGGCCGAACGTGTCCTTCTCGATCATGCCGAGGATCAGGCGGTTGCCGTCATTGCCCGGCTCGATGCCGTAGATCTTGCCGCCGAGCGCATCGGCATGGGCGGCGATATCCTTGAAGTCCTTGATGCCCAGCTCGGCGCCCCTTTCATTGGTGGCGAGCGTGTATTTCGCGCCGACAAGATTAGGGCCGAAAGATTCAACGGTTTTTTCCGTCAAATAGGGGCGCACGTCGCCTTCCTGGGTCGGCATCCAGTTGCCGAGGAAGACGTCGATATCCTTGTTCTTCAGCGACGAATAGGTGACCGGAACGGAAAGGACCTTGATGTCTGTCTGATAGCCGAGCGCCTTCAGGACAACCGAGGCCGTTGCGGTAGTGGCGGTAATATCGGTCCAGCCGACGTCCGAAAAGCGGACGGTGCCACAGGCTGCCGGTTCGGCGGCAGATGCACTGGCGGCAAAACCGGCAAGGGAGGCGGAGAAGGCGACGGTGAAGGCCAGCGATTTATGGATGCGCATGATTTGCTCCCGTTCTTATTGGTTCCCGATCATTATCAATAACTTCCTGCAGCAAGCAAGCGTGCGCATTTGCGTCGCGGGATACAGGTCGTTTGCGACATTTGGCGCAGGGGCAGCACCGTTGCCGCACCGTTGCAGCATCGGGCAATTCCGGGATCGGCAAATTTGTCACGATGGCGCGCTTGCTGGGCCTGATGTCCTGGTTGTGACTTGATCTAACTCATGTCAGAGCCGATAGAAGCGCATCGCCATCTGCTCAATTCCGGAAATACTTTCATGCCCACATCATTCTCCCTGTCACGGCGGAGTTTCGTACTCGGCTCCGTCTCCATGACGGCGGCTCTCGCCGGCTGCACCACGACCTCGCAGCCTTCCGTGGTTCCTGCCGTGGCCCAGCGTCCCGTCGGTCCGCCGAGCGAAGCGGAACTGCAGGCGCGATATGCGGCGGTGGAAGACGGCGGGCACAAGTTGCCGGCCATCCCCTACCAGCAGATCGACCCGAAATATTACCGCCAGCGGGTTATAGATCCGA